>CAZBKS010000203.1:0-4989 GCA_964492475.1 uncultured Syntrophomonas sp.
TCACATAGTCTGCTGTCCCCGTGACACAAATTAGAATACTTTTAATATCTGGTATTCGGTATTTCTCAAGGCTGGCTGACGCCCCGTTTCTCCGATCATCTCCACCATACGCCTCAGTTCCATGCTGTGCTCGGTTCCAGCTGCTCTCACTACATTTTCTTCCAGCATTATGCTGCCCAGGTCATCAGCCCCGAAATAAAGAGTCAGCTGACCAATCCTTTCCCCTTGAGTAACCCAGGAACCCTGTATATGTTTTATGTTATCTAAATACAAGCGGGACAGAGCCAGAAAACGAAGGTACAGAGCAGAAGTGATTTTCTTCCCCAGCAGCTGATTATTACCAGGTTGGTAGGTCCAGGCAATAAATGCTCTGAAACCTCCGGTCTCATCCTGTAGATCACGTATCCTGGCAATATGATATAAGCGGTGTTCTACCCCTTCCACGCTACCCATCATCATGGTGGCGGTTGACTCCAAACCGACCTGATGAGCTGTTTTCATTACCTCCAGCCACTGCCTGGTCATAATTTTGTTGGGGCTGATGGCCTTCCTTATGTCATCATGCAGTATTTCGGCTCCTCCGCCGGGCAGGGAATCCAATCCCGCCTCTTTTAAACGCAGCAGGGTTTCTTTAATACTCAGACCTGATATTTCAGCAATAAATACTATTTCCGGAGCTGTTAGCGAATGAATGGTAATATCATAACCAGCTTTTATACTCTTAAACATTTCTTCAAAATACTCAATGCCCAGATCCTCGTTCATACCCCCCTGTATCATAAGCTGGGTTGCTCCTAGAGCAACTGCTTCTTCGATCTTTTCCAACAGGGTTGGACGGTCTATTACGTAGGCTTCCGGGTGATCTTTAGCACGGAAAAAAGCACAGAATTTACATTGGCAGGAACAAATATTGGTGTAATTAATATTCCGGTCTATTATAAAAGTCGCCTGGTTATGACCGATAACTCTTTTTCTGACCCGATCGGCTGCCTGTCCCAATTCCAGCAGACTGGCCTGTTCATGCAGAAATAGAAACTCTTTATCAGTCATCCGACGACCCTTTACTATTTCATCGAGTATACTTTTCGTCGTCAATTTTCCCTCCACTATATATCGAGTATTTGCAACGGTGGAACTTCATCCAGAAAGCCCTGCATCATGGCCTGTCGGTAGTATTCCAGCAGCCCCTCCTGCTGTTTGATATCAAAGTCAAATTTCAGGGTCCTGAAATAATCCACCAGGTATTTTTCTTCGAAATCTTCCCACTGAGCCACCTTGGCTGCTACGTCCCATATATTATCCAGGCTCAGTTTAAAGGAGTCCGTAAAGGTATCCTTGATAATTTTTACCTGCTCTGGATTGTTCAGAGCAAAATCTTTTCGTACAGCCCACACCGCAAAAACCATAGGAAGTCCGGTGAATTTCTTCCATAATTCTCCCAGGTCATAAATATACAAGCGTTCGTAGGTTTTACAGCGTGCTCTCAGGGCATCATCCCCAATTAAAAGGGCCGCATCGGCTTCCAATAACATTGCTCCCAGTTCGGGAGTTGATTGAAAATATTCCGGTACCGCCTGGTAGAATCGGGTCATAATTATCCGCAGCAGGACTTGAGAGGTGGCGGAGGCGTTGGTTAAAGCTATCCTCTTACCGTGCAGTTCCTCAATAGGCAGTTTGGAAAACAGGTATATGCTCTTGACTTCTCCATCTGAGCTTACGGATATATCCGGCATCAAGACATATTCCCGGTAATTTCTGGCATAGGCAATAGAAGATATGGGCGCCATGTCGAGTACATTATCCTGCAGCATCCGGTTTAGATCAGTAGGTACTCCTTTTATCAGATCAATTTCCAATAAAAATTTTTTTTCAATTAGCCCGTAAAAGAGCGGAAAACAGTTAATAAACTGTATATGTCCTACACGTGGTCTCATAATTTCTCTCCTATCAAAATTCTTCTATAATATTATAGAGGGTATCACGTTCAGCAGGTACATACCCGGAATCCTTAATGAGGTTTATCAAGTCTGCCTTGCTTATGCCTTTAGCCGTACCCGCACCGGCAGCGTGCATTATTCTTTCCTCCACTACCGTACCATCAATATCATCTGCTCCAAAATCCAGGGCTACCTGAGCAATGGGAAGCCCCAACATGATCCAGAAGGCCTTAATATGAGGTATATTGTCCAGCATAAGACGTGATATGGCTATGGTTTTCAAATCATCCACGGCACTGGTTCGCTTAATATGCGCCATAGAAGTATTTTCAGGCAAAAACGGCAGCGGTATGAAGGACTGAAATCCTGGGCTTTGATCCTGCAATTCCCGCAATCGTATCATATGTTCTATTCGGTCGGCTTTACTTTCAATGTGCCCGTAAAGCATAGTGCAGTTGGTTTTAATACCCATTTCGTGAGCTATACGGTGTACATCCAGCCATTCATCGCTCATAGCTTTGTTAGGGCATAGTATTTTCCTTATTTCGTCATTAAAAATCTCCGCTCCTCCACCGGGCATGGAGCCCATACCTGCATCTTTAAGGGTTTGCAAAACTTCCCGTATAGGTTTTCCGCTGATCCGGTGCATATGAAATACCTCTACGGCGGTGAAAGCTTGAATATGGATATCAGGAAACCCTTGATTTAACTTTCTTACCACTTCCGCATAATAATCTAATCCCAGGTTGGGGTGCATGGCACTTACTATATGAAATTCCGTAATACCATGATCAACCGCAGCTGCTCCAAAATCAAATGCTTCATCTGCCGTCATTAAATAAGGACCGCCCGCTCCATCTTCATCTACTCCAAAAGCACAGAATTTGCACCTGGATACACATATATTGGTCAGGTTGATGTGCCGGTTTACATTAAAAAACACATTCCTTCCTGACATTTCCAGCTTTTTGTCCCGCGCTATTTCCCCTATGCCCAGCAGATCATGGCTCTCATATAAATACAGCCCGTCCGTTCGATCCAGCCGCTCATGCAGCTTTACCTTTTCCTTAATCTCCAGTAGTCTGTTATCCATATTTCAACTCCTATCGTCTACTTAAGACTTATTATATCAGATAAAGCACCACATTCTATGGAGAAAACCCGATTTGCAGGCAACCAGCGTACCCGGGGAGTTCAGCAGCTCACCGGGAGCTTTCTATAATCTCTTCTGTTCTTCAGGAATGGTTGCTTGCGGATTTTATCTAAATGTCCATAAACTCATATATAGCATCCGGTCGAAAGCATCCAGATAATCGCCTTCCCCACCTATAACCAGCATAGTCCATATTTCATGCAGAGCCACCCCCTCCGTAAAAAGAGCATAATCCGTAATTTTTCCCAATTTATAGGGTCACTTCTTTGTCGTTAAACAAATGTTGGCTCCCTTAAGCATTTGATTATATGATCTTTTTCGATCTATTTGTGCAGTTAATAGCCCTAAGATAATAATCTTAAGGCTATTAATTGCTTATTACTTATGGGATGCTTTCTTTTTAATCTCCTGCTGCAGCATTAATAACTCCATGGGATTTACTTCCTCGCTAAAGGCCAGAGCCCATTCCAGTCTTTGAATAATTTCTTCCGTACTCCCAGCACCCGTATATATTAAGGGCTGACAGGTAAATTTCTCAATAAAAACCCACAGATCCAGGGTCATATCTTCCAGTTCCTGAAGACCTCTCTGAACATAAATGGTATCACCTTGAACAAGCTGCTCTTTTAGCTCATTGATTTTCTGGCAGATATCTTCCAGGGTTTCGTTTATCATCCCGGCCGGCAGAAAATTAGTCATGCTTATACCCCAGTCCGCATAATGTGTTTCTCATTTCTTTTTTTCTCCGTCTGCCATCACAATACCTTTTTATCCCTCTATTTTTGCAGGGCCAGGCATACTATTTTATCCACCAGTTCTTCATAACTCATACCGGCTGCCCGAGCAGCATCCGGAACTAAACTCATGGCGGTCATTCCCGGTATAGTGTTAATTTCCAGCACATAAGGATTTCCATCCTCATCAATCATAAAATCCACCCGCGCATAACCCCGGCATTTAAAGCTGGTATAAACCTGTTTACTTATTTCCATAACCTTAGCATTAACTTCTTCACTTACCCGGGCCGGTATAATGTGTTCACACATCCCAGGGGTATATTTAGCTTCATAATCATAGAATTCATTGGCGGCAGTAATCTCTATAACAGGCAATACCTGCGGTTCTTCATTACCAATAATGGAGACCGTCAGCTGAGGGCCCACGATAAACTTCTCGATCACTACCTCCTGGTCATATTTAAAAGCCTCTTCAATAGCCGACTGCAGTTCTTCCATGGTTTTTACTATATATACCCCGATACTGGAACCCTGGGTAGCTGCTTTCACTACCAGTGGAAGTCCCAGTTCAGTTACCATCTCACTCAAATTCTGCGGGTTCTTGCGGTATTTGTATTTGGTAATTATTACAAAGTCAGCGGTAGGAATCCCCTCGTAGCAGAAAATCTTTTTAGTGGTTCCCTTGTTCATGCAAATAGCGCTGGTTTCAACCCCGGAACCAGTATATGGTATTCCCAGTAAATCAAGATATCCCTGTACAGTTCCATCCTCTCCATATTTACCGTGTAAAGCAATAAATACCACATCTGGGCTGATATCCTTTATTTTCTTCAGGTTATCCTTGCTCAAGTCCAGGGTTCTGGCCTGGTAACCAACCTTTTTCAACGCGTCATAAACACCTGCTCCGCTCCTCAGAGATACTTCCCTTTCCTCGGACAGTCCACCCATCAACACCAGAACATTTATCATTCCTTTCACCGCCCCGTTAATATTTTTATATCCCGCCCCCTACAGACAGGTTTATGTAAGAAATATTACTTTGTTTCTATTATTATTCCGTACCCTAGGATTATTTTAGATTATATTCCATTCCAGCGCAAAATACAGATTGATTTTAGTTTATATTTCTTTTTTATTTAAAGAATCTTGTATATTATCATAG
>CAZBKS010000204.1:0-310 GCA_964492475.1 uncultured Syntrophomonas sp.
GATCATCATCCGTATAGAGGAACTCTACGGTATGGATATAGCAGAGGAGCTTAAAAAGAAAGGCTATGAGATTGAATCAGTTATGGTGATAGAAAACGAGGAATAATATAGAATGATGTCGTACAGGAAAAAAATAATGATTTGACAATTTGAGCTAGGCACACTATACTCAAGGCTAGTTGTGGCTTCGAAAAGCTAGTGACCGGGTCTCCAGAGCCATATCTTAATCAGGGTTTATGTTTATTCTGAAGTCAGAGGCCCCGGCTGAGTGACAATGAGCCCAGAAGCACTCTTCGAGCACCACCCCGTT
>CAZBKS010000204.1:410-4979 GCA_964492475.1 uncultured Syntrophomonas sp.
GACGGGGCAACTGATGTGCCTTCATTTTATTGCGGCACAATTAAGGGTGCAATTTGTGCTCGCTGTTGCTCGAAATATCAAGGAAGCACTTACAGCACCACAATTTATGCTCGCTGTTGCTCGAAATATCAAGGAAGCACTTACCCCCTTCGGGGACACGGCAGCACCACCCCGTTGACGGGGCAACTGATGTGCCTTCATTTTATTGCGGCACAATTAAGGGTGCAATTTCATGTTCGCTGGTGCTCACAAATATCAAGGAGGCACTCTTCGAGCACACGGATTCCATGTTCGCTGTGCTCACAAATATCAAGGAGGCGGATCGGTCCTGGTGGGCCGCCTGGACTTCAAATCCAGTCGTGTGGCGGTGGTCCCGTCACTGGTGAGTTCGATTCTCACACGCTTCCGCCATAATATGATAAAAACCACCAGCTTTCAGGCAGGTGGTTTGTTTTTTACGACTTGATAAAATATTTCCCGGGAAATATCTACAAGGATATTCTAATTATTACCTGGCAAATTAGTGCCAGTATGGGAATATGGCTCTTATAGTGTCGAAGAAAATCTCATATTGAATCAGGTATCAGTTATTAACGGAAAAGGTTAAGTCTGTTTCCGCCCCAATAACGAACAGCTAAGGCAAGCAGTAAAAGTACAGCCAGAATCAGCAAAACCAGTTTGATTTCTCTAGCGTTAAACTGATAGATTACCAACCCAGTATATAGTATTGCAGTAGGAAGCTTTCCTAATGCAGAGGAGAAGAAAAAATTCCAGAATGGAACCTCACTTATAGCCGCCGCTACATTTATTACCGGAGTAGGAATCACCGGTATAATCCTGGCAATTAATATACTCCAGAAGGCCAATTCCTTATTCAAAGTTCTTACATCATACCCCAGATGTTTTTTAATAAAGTTGTTGGGCCGTTTACTCCCCAGAATTCTGCACATGCCATAGGCCAGGCAAGCTCCAGTAAGGGCTCCACTCCAGGACAATAAAATACCGGCTTTTAATCCAAACAGCATACCTGCCGCAGCAGCTAGAATAAAATAAGGAAAAATTGGGAAGGCAGCCTGCAGAGCAAACAAAACAAAGGCAGCCAGAGGAGCCATTATGCCGAAAGTTCTAACATAAGAGGAAATTGCTGCTGCATTAATATTGTCCAGGGCATGAAGAAAATCCATAGGGACCCCTCTCTGATTAGTAAATATTGGAAAATTGTACTACTTATCAAAATAGCAGGGAGTTAAAATATTGTCAAGACTTGGCCTGCAAAAAAATTATAAGGGCGCCTCAGTGGATTCCCTTATCATGTAGGCTGCCTTTGCAAACATTAGAACTGTACCGAGAAAGCTAACCAATGTTTCTGCTCCGGGTAGTGACAAATCAATTAAAACAATAATTCCTGGAGCAGCAAAATGACTATGGCCCTGGCTGGCAGTACCGGCTTGCTCATGAAGTTGATGCAGTCCACAGGCTCTGATGGAATAGAAATCGTTAATTAAGTCACTATGGTATAATTATCTTGATTTTATTTAATGGAGACAAAGCTTATGGGTATGAATGCGTTTGATTATTTTATTATTGCTATCCTAATACTCAGTGCGGTATCCGGGTTTAATAAAGGATTTTTAAACACGGTTGGTAATATTATCAGCCTGGCAGCAGGCATACTGTTGGCAGTTGTCTATTATGACCGCTTTGCCTCCTACCTTCAGGAATATTATGGATTAATAACTGCCCTTAGCGAAGTGATACGGAGTAAAATACCACTAACCGTACTGAATTTGGAAAACACCATCTTGATCAACGGGATGGACTTTGAAGATGCTGCCCATTACCTGGCATACCTTATAATAATAGCAGTATCATTTCTGGCCATTTTCTTGCTGAGCAGCAAGGTGGTTCAAATGCTGTGGTCGGGTTTAGATAGTTTGTTCGCCTGGGGTTGGCTGTCATCAATTAACCATCTGCTCGGAATGGCTTTAGCAGCGGTTAAGAACTTGACAATAATAACCATTATATTAGGATTAATATATCCGGCCCTGGTTCTGGCCTCAGGTATGGGGTTTTATACGCTTATGCCGTTAGTTGACATACTGGATAGATCAGTAACAGCATTCTATATGCTGCAGACTTACACTATGCTGAAAGATATGGCCGGAATACAAACGTGATTCACTTTTCTAGTATATGTATAGATAAGATATAAAAGCACATGAATAATCGTAAGATCATTTAAAATGGTACAGGAGCGGGTAATATATTATTAACCATGGGAAAACAGTTCGCTGCTCAGCAACCGCACGCTGAGTAAATAAAAGGAGGTAGGAGCATTGCTCGAGAAAAAAGACCAATTGGAGAAAAATGCCTGGACCGTACTGCTCCCAGAAGAAGTAGAAGCAGTACACATATTTAATCAACCGTACCTGAAATTTTTGAACCAGAGTAAAACCGAACGGGAAGCTATAGAGTATATTTATCAAACTGCCAGAAATCATGGGTTCATCTCCATAGAGGAGTGTGTTAACCTCAAAGCAGGTCAGAAAATAGCTATTAAAGAAAAAGGAAAAATATGCGCCCTGATAGTTGTGGGCCATGATCCCATAGAAAATGGGATTAATATCGTAGCTTCTCATATTGATTCTCCCAGATTGGATCTAAAAGTCCGGCCCCTTTACGAAGAAGATGGATTGGCTCTATTGAAAACTCATTATTATGGAGGAATTAAAAAATACCACTGGGTAGCTATCCCTCTGGCCATACATGGGGTGGTAGTGAAGAAAAACGGTCAGGTAGTTGATATCGTTATAGGAGAAAATCCAGAAGACCCGGCACTGACCATTTCTGATCTGCTTCCCCATCTGGCCAAGGAGCAAATGGAGAAAAAGATGTCCGAAGCAGTTAGCGGAGAAGGGTTAAACGTCCTGGCAGGAAGCATCCCCCTGGACCAGGAGGGAAAAGACTCGGTAAAAGCCTATGTTCGGCAGCTGTTAAAAGAGCAGTACGATATAGAAGAAGAGGATTTCACCAGTGCTGAACTGGAGCTGGTCCCGGCTTTTCAGGCCAGAGAAGTAGGTCTGGACCGAAGCATGATTGGCGGTTATGGACAGGATGACCGGGTAAGTGCATATGCATCCCTGCGGGCGGTTCTTGAAGTGAAGGATCCAGCTAAAACAACCATGTGTCTTTTTGCTGATAAAGAAGAAATTGGCAGCGTGGGAAATACCGGCCTGCACTCTCTGATGATAGAAAATATAGTGACAGAACTAATGCACCTGGCCGGTAAAAACAACTACCTTGACATAAGACGTTGTTTGGGCAGATCATGTGCATTATCAGCGGATGTAAACGCGGCAGTTGATCCTAATTATCCGGATGTCTTTGAGAAAAGAAACTGCAGTTTTTTAACCCGGGGCGTGGTAGTAACCAAATTTACAGGTTCCCGCGGTAAGTCGGGGTCCAGCGATGCTAACCCGGAGTTTCTGGGTAGAATCAGGAAGCTGTTTGATGATGAAAGAGTATCCTGGCAGGTGGGTGAACTGGGCAAAGTAGATATTGGCGGGGGCGGCACAGTTGCTCAGTACATGGCTTACTATGGCATGGAAGTAGTAGACTGTGGAGTAGCTGTGATGGGAATGCATTCCCCCTTTGAAATAGTTAGTAAAGTTGATGTGTACATGTCCTATAAGGCCTATCGGGCATTTATGCAGTCATTCTAGAAGCCTTGAGATAAAGTCTGCCGGTTAGGGATGGATCTGTATTCAAGCCTGTTTGCGGTCGGTCTTCGGCACTGGAATTACCTGCTCGGGAGATGCCCGGTGCTCCGGGCCGGAGTATGCAGCAACGATTTCGAATCGCATTTCCCGCTGCTTGAATCCAGACCCTTCCCCGGCATCGGACTTGTATGTCTTTCTATCGATGACCTGTGTGCGATTTGGAAATGGATGTATGCAGGTCGGTATGTATAATAAGAATTCAGTAAAGGAGGGGAGGCAGTTATGCAGAAGATCAAATTAACGCAAATGGTCAGAGCGGCCGGATGAGCAGCTAAAATTGATCCAGGGGCCCTGGAAAAAATATTGTTAGACTTTAAGCCTCCACAACACCCTGATTTAATAGTAGGCATAGATACCCGGGATGATGCCGGGGTTTACAGATTGAACAGCGAACAGGCAGTTGTCCAGACGCTGGATTTTTTCACTCCCATGGTGGACGATCCCTATCTTTTCGGGCAAATTGCAGCTGTCAATGCTATTAACGATGTGTATGCCATGGGGGGAAAACCGTTGCTGGCTATGAACATCGTTTGTTTTCCAGCCTGTGAAGACCCGAATGTCCTGCGCAGCATATTGGATGGTGGACTATCTAAAATAAAAGAAGCAGGTGCACTATTGGTAGGGGGACATACTATCGATGATAACGAGCCCAAATACGGGTTGGCGGTTACCGGCCTGGTGCATCCAGAGCAGGTAATAGGAAATGCCGCAGCCCAGCCCGAAGATGTACTGTTTTTGACTAAACCCATAGGAAACGGAATAATAGCCACGGCCATAAAAGCGGAGATGA
>CAZBKS010000205.1:0-4961 GCA_964492475.1 uncultured Syntrophomonas sp.
CAGCTGATGCAAAGGTGGTTATTTTCACTCTCTCCCCAGGCAATATGTCTTCCGGCATCAAGCAGTAGCCATTTTTACTCAGCAGGGTTGCATCTGTAAAATAGTATTGGGATCCGTCAGCCGTTTCCAGGGTGCGAGTGGCCGGGTAGTAGACAGAAAAATTTATCTCGATTTCTTCAAGAACGTCGGCTATATCTATCCTCTGTACCGTGTCACTATCGGCACCGCAGACCATCCTGATCCAACTGCCCGGGACCAGTGAGGTTTGGTCAGCCGGGTTCCCCCGGTGAAATATGCCGGTTTCGTCTGACATTACATACTGGGTAACTTTGTTTTTACTGTCCATAAAATATAAGGTTTTTTCCTGGTTATTGCAGTAGATTACTTTACCATATTTGACCTGGCTGCTGGCTTCAATCTGCAAAAAGTTATTGCTGCCCGGCAGCAGGAACCCGGCTATATGGTCATCTTCCTGCAGCATGTCCAGGCTCACAGTCTCTCCATCTCGTCTTATAACGGTTCCAGGGAACAAGTGATATACCGAACCAGTATTCAGCGTAATATTTTCCGATTCGCTATCTATATAAGCTGCTGATCCGACTACCATTTCCCGTTCCACTTTAACATAATTGACGAAATTAGTTCCTGGAGACAGGATCAGGGTCACTTTCGTCCCGGTCAATAATTTTTGCAGATCGGCTTTTTCTCCATAGCCATAAGGGGCATCCTGAATAGAGCAGTCCATCAGTCTGCTGGTAATATTACCTACTGCCCAGCTGGTAAGAATATAGGTATTGTTTTTATGAATCAAGGTCACTTTTCCCGTTGCTGGATCAAAACTGGCTATGTACCCGCTTACCTCCTCACATTCTGCACTGATCTGCCACAGGGTCTGGTATAACGGATTAACATTGGCCTTCAATTCTGCTCCAGCAGGAAAATTATCGCTATCTGTCAGTACTTCTCCATTAACCATTATTTGCTTCTCATTTTCGGGATTATCACGGGAATCCACATAATAACCGCCGGTCCGAACCGTGCTGTTGGTTTCCATAAACATGTTGCCGTCTACGGTACTTACCATCTGCACGCTGCTGGCATCCCAACTGGCACTGAATATGTAGGCCGCATCATTGGCCGCCAGGTAAAGCTGGCCGCCAGGCTCAATATCATCTATCGAAGCTGTTTGCCCATCCAGAATAACACTCTTAAGCTTTATGTCCTGCAGCAGAATATTCTGTTTATCAGCCAGTACTATTTGTTTATCATCAATGCTGCTTACTGTCTCCTGTTTAAGAGCCTGACCATATACCAGAGCATACTTTTGTTTGGTATAGGATTGTGAATAATTAATCCCGCGCACATTTATCGTATATTCACCCGGCAGCGGGGACGGTATATATACCTGTTCTATATTGTTTTTAGAGTCTGCCTGCCCCCGGGATTGAAAATCGTTGCCATAGTACAGGTGGCCATCTGGACCTTCCACTACCAGATCCAGGTTGTTTACCAGGGTTGAGGTGGAGCCGGAAACTGCGGCTGGATCGGTCCAGGCCAGAGTTACTTTAATGGGTTGTGCTGGGCTGCTGACAACCACATTGTACTGCTGTACTTCGTTTTCTTTAATGCTTGTATCGTCCTGCAGGGCAAAAGTTTTTTCTTCCAGTGCTAAAACTGTGCCCGCTAAATCCAGGATGCCAAAACCTTTGGAAGTCGAAGGCAGATCATCCAGCATCCGGGCTCCGTTCACCAATAAGGCCTTGACCAGCTCGGCAGAAGGGTCTTCCACCTGCAGGTCTTTCTCCAGGTATTCTCTGAGCAACGCAATAGAACCTCCAGCTACTGCCGTTGCCATACTGCTTCCTCCCATCAGGGTATACATTTCATTGGCATCATAATTGCTTTCAATCAGGCTGGAGCAGGCAGATACTACTGCTGATCCGGGAGCCAGAAGCTCGGGCTTAATACGTCCATCACCAGCAGGGCCCAGACTCGATGTTGAGGCGGTTTGATCAGCAAAACTGGCATCAGGACTCAGGGCCGGACGAGGCACCTGAGTCGAACCTATGGTTAAAGCGTTTTTACTGTTGGCTTCGCTGGTCAGTGAAGATGAAGCTGGTCCGCTGTTTCCCGCTCCAAACAGAGGCAGAAAATCCGGATGAGTGTAAACAAACTTATCTATCTGGGCGCTGATAGGGGCATAGGTATTCCCTGATCTCCCCCAACCATTGACATGAGTTCTTACCCCGGCCTTGTAAGCAGGTAAAAACAAGGTCTCTATACTATCCGGTATCTTTAATGCACCAGTGCTGTCCAGGAGAGCCTGGAAATAAATACTTGAGCCCGGAGCGACTCCGCGGTATTGCCCTTCAGATGCTGCACCACTGCCGGCAATGGTAGCCGTCATGTGTGTGCCATGCCCGGATGGATCATCAGGCAATTCCCGCCCGCTGTATGATTTAAGCATAGCTATCCGGGGCATTTTGCCGGCCTCACTCTGCAGATCCGGGTGGATATCACTGAGGCTGCCTTTATCCAGACCGCTGTCAGCAATACCTATTATCTGATCCTTACCAGTCAAGCTGCCAGGAGTTAACAAATCCAGGGTTGATAAGGGGATAGCATTTACTATTTGCGACGAGCGGTCATTTAAGAAGTCTATTTTTTCCGGGGTTATTATGGGCCAGTAAAACCAGATAACATATGCCAGTACAAACAATAATAATGCAGCCAAATGCTGCCATCTGTTGATATGAATTTTCATATGTAGAAACTCCCCGTTTTATCTGAGGTTCACGAAGCAAATCATAATTTTTACATTTTTGTATATAAAACCATTATGCCCCTATTTATTTCCTGTCTAATAAACTAATTTGTCGTCTAATCTTTCAATACGTAATATTCGCCAATTTCTTACAGTCTCCTGCTATAATTTTATGCTAATATATGTTACTTTGGGAAATATCCGCCTGATCTGACTCGGATTTTTGATTGCAGGCACTAATAGAGAAAAGGGAACGTAAGTGCTCCCTTCCAGAGGATTATTGATATTGCTATTATCTGGCATCGTATCTGCCTCTTCTTGTTGCTAATTACCATTCTATCTACAAGCGCAGATAATTTCAAACTGCTCGAAGGGATATAAGTATATTAAATAAGTCCTTTAATAGTTGAGACAACAGCCGTATCCCTTATAAGACACAGCACTTTATGCAGTCTATGACCCGCTCCTGGTCACCCACAGTTAAACTTGAGCCGGAAGGCAAGCATATCCCGGATGCAAATAACAGGTCACTAACACTCACATTATCGCCATGCATGAAATACTGGCACCCTTTAAACAGCGGCTGCAGGTGCATTGGTTTCCAAACGGGACGGGACTCAATATTCTCCCGTTCCAGGGCACGGATTATATCCATACTATTGACCGGTATAACGTCAGGGTCCAGAGTCATAACGGTTAACCATCTATTACATCTTCCATAGGATGCCTCCGGCACAAAGGCAATACCCGGCAAATCTCCCAGAGCCTGCTCATATCGCTTAAAAATAGTCCTTCTTGCCTCCACCCGCTTATTCAAAACCAGCAGCTGCCCCCGGCCAACACCCGCCAGGATGTTGCTCATCCGGTAATTATATCCCATCTCACTATGCTGGTACCAGAGGGCCGGATCTCTGGCCTGGGTGGCCAGAAAGCGGGCCTTTTCTAAAGCGTCAAGGTCATCAGAAACAAGCATCCCTCCGCCGGATGTGGTGATTATTTTGTTGCCGTTAAAAGAATACACGCCAAATTTGCCCAAAGTGCCACTCATCTTATTTTTATATGTAGCTCCTAAAGACTCGGCCGCATCCTCCAACACCGGAACCCCATAATAATCGCATATTTTCAATACAGTATCATAATCCGCACTTTGACCGTATAGATTAACTACCACTACTGCCCGTGGCATGCAGCCTTCCTTTTCAGCCCAACGAAAAGCCTTTTCCAGAGCAACTGACGACATATTCCAGCTTTCTCTTTCAGCATCAATAAAGACCGGCTGCGCTCCCTGGTATAGTATCGGGTTAACACTACCTATAAAGGTGAGCGAAGAACAAAAAACCACATCCCCACGTTCTACCCCCAACAAGCGTAAAGCCAGATGCAGTGCAGCTGTCCCTGAACTCAAAGCCAGTACGCCCCCAGCTCCTGTATATTCAGACATTTCCTTTTCAAAAGCCTCCACCTGCGGTCCCAAAGGGGAAATCCAGTTAGATTCAAAAGCTTCCTCTATATATTTGTGCTCTAAACCACTCATGTGGGGTGGCGAAAGGTAAATTCTATTGGTGTTTTTTGTCATTGTATCGCTTCTTTCCCTGACGATAAGAAATAATCTCAGATAAATACATTATTGATGTGATTACATCAATACCCAGTTCATTCACATACTATTTCCAGCCTTTTGCGAAGTAGAATTAGTTATAAAGGACACACAATACTCTACTTGAAAAATTTAATAACCCGAGCAGGAACTCCTACAGCAAGGCTGTATGCAGGTAGATCCTTTACCACTGTCGAACCGGCTCCTATAGTCGTCCATTTTCCTATTACGCAGCGGTTAATGACGCAGGAACTTAAACCCATATAGACTCCCTCTTCGAGCATCACTTCCCCAGCTACATTAACCCCAGGCATCAAACTCACAAAGTCCTTTAACACCGTATCATGACCAATAAAACAATTGGGATTGATTATGGTGGCTAATCCCAATTTGATATTGGTAGTCAGTACCGACCCGGCACAAATTATACTGCCCGGTTCGATTTGCACATATTTTGACATCCTAACAGATGGGGCGATAAGTGTAGCTAGGCTCAGTTTCTGCTGGTGAATTTTATTTACAATTCCTTTACGAATACGGGAATTGGCAATGGCTACTACTACCCATGGTGGGGATTGCATCAAAAACAGACTATCTATT
>CAZBKS010000206.1:0-4950 GCA_964492475.1 uncultured Syntrophomonas sp.
GATGAGGAAGAATATTGTGATGCTCTTGTACAAACAGGCTCCTACCAGCACTTTGTTACAAGAAATGTACCGGGAATATGGGTGTCAGGAAAACTCCCTGAATGATAATCCGGAAGAAAAGTGTATGCTCTGTAACCTGTGTGTGTTAGCCTGTGAAGAAATGGGAAGCAGTGCGATATCTCTCATTATGCGCGGTACTGAAAAAAAGGTTGCCACTCCGTACGATGAAGCAGCAGATGTATGTTTGGGATGTGGAGCATGCGCGGCAATATGTCCTACTCAGGCCATTGAAGTTGTTGAGCAGGATGGGTACCGGATTATATGGAACAAAAAATTCAAACTCCTGAACTGCCAGCGCTGTGGCAGGCCTTTTGCGACCGAGGAGCAACTGGCTTACATTAATTCCAAAGGAAACTATACCGATAGTCTCATTTGCTTGAGCTGCCGGCGAAAAATGACTGCCGAAAAGATACAGGTATTTACCTGAGGTGGCGGCATGAATTCTGGAGGTGAAAGCAGTGAAAATTACGGTTAAACTCTTTGCTTATCTGCGCGAGGGGCGCTTTAAAATCAGGCCAATGGAGTTCAAAGATGATTGCACAGTACAAAATGTATTGGAAACGCTGGCTATTTCCAGAAAAGAAATGGAAATTGGGATTATCATGATAAACGGAAAACGGGCCAGTTTTGACAGCATATTAAAGGAGGATGACATTCTGGCCATTTTCCCCCCGGTTGCAGGTGGTTGATATGAAAAAAAAACTATTGGAAATTCTTGATGATCAAAAATATAGTTTATCGTTTTCCATATCTGATGAATTGAGTATAGCAGGGAAAACCGGTTGTTCTCTAAGCCAGGTCGAGGATGCAGCCTTGGCCCAGGGCATCGTTCCGTTGCGTTATCAACGTAACCTGAAAGCCATAAGCATTGACGAACAACGCCGGCTTTTACATTCCCGGGTGGGTGTCATTGGCTGCGGAGGACTGGGAGGATTTGTTATCGAAGAGCTGGCGCGATTGGGAATAGGGGAAATAAGCGCCTGGGACTATGATTACTTCCAGGAACACAACCTTAACCGTCAGCTCATGTCTGAACCCAGGCTCATTGGCCAATCAAAGATTGAGGTAGTAGGCAAGCGAGTCAGGAGAATAAATCCGGGTATCAAGTTTAATGGAATCTACCGGGATTTTGAGGGACAGGAAGATAGAGAGCTGCTAAAGCAACAGCAGGTGATGGTAGATGCCCTGGACAGTGTCCAAGCTCGGTTGGAGCTTAGTAGGACCTGTCACGATCTGGGTATTCCTATGGTGCACGGAGCTGTAAATACCTGGTATGGCCAGGTGTCCACCCAATTTCCTGGAGAACACGTCATAGAACAGATATATGAAGGAAAGGATAAGTATAGACTGGAAGAAAAAAGTGTACTGGTTTTTGTCGCTGCTATGGTGGCCAGCCTGCAGGCAGCTGAAGTGCTTAAAATAATACTTAATAGAGGAGTTCTATTACGTCAAAAAATAATGCTAATCGACATGCTGTCCATGTACATGGAAATTATTGACATGCCACCAAACACCGACTAAATTTCATGGTTTTTACAACGGAATCATTATTTAATTATCTGTAAAAAGATAATTCTCGGGGACATTCCTACAACCAGGAGTTCCAAAGTAGGTGTGTCCCCTGACGTTATTACGAGAGAGTCGCCATAGCACCGGCAAAACATGGCTCCTCTTCAATCGCTCATGGTTATAAGCCAGGTGTGTCCCTGTTCCTTACCCGAGACCCTCACTTAACTTCCCACCTTCCGGTGATCCAACCAGAGAACTCATAGCTCCCCAGCCAGGTGTGTCCCCTAAGCCCGAGCTATGGGGAATTGTCTAATTAGTCGAATAATGAACGAAAATAACTCATGTGTGTGACAAAGAGTGTCAAATTTCCCGAAGGTTATCGAAGCACTTTTGTCAAAAACATACAATGTAAGACTCAGTATCATTTTGTTCACGGGCTGGAATCGAATAAAGCACCTTGTAGAGTAAAGAATAAATCTCATATTGGAGAAGGATCGTAAGCTCGAAAAAGAAGATGCTATGCAGGAATTTAATGATAATCGGCAACTCAGTAAGCGAGTATTAGTTCCGGAATTAATAAACGCAAAAATAGATGATAGGAAACCAGAGGAAAATCTCACCATTGACCGGAAGATACTTTTGGAGAGAATTGTCGAGCTACAGAATGAGCTTAGTTTAAGTCAGGAGCGTTATCACAATATAGTAAACAGCAGGAGCGAGCTGGTGGTATGCTGCAGTCCAACCGCAGTTCTTACTTTTGTTAACCATGCCTTCAGCCGGTTTTTCCAAAAAAGTGAGGACGAGATGCTGGGAACGAGTTTTCTGGATCTTATTTATGAGCCGGATCGAGAAGCCGTTCGGAAACTGCTTATGAATATGAAAAAGGAAGAACCGGAAATTTTATTTCCTTGGAGAATTATCAAATCGGATGGGCGTATTGGCTGGCAGGAGTGGAATGCCAGGGCTGTATTTGATGAGCTGGGAACCATGATTGAACTTCAAGCGGTGGGCCGGGATATATCCGAACGATTGGAAATGGAGAAGGCTTTAAAAGAATCAGAAGCATATTATCGGGCCACTTTCGAAAGCACTGGAACTGCCATGATGATGTATAAATATGACATGAACATCATACTGGTGAATACTGAATTTGAAAAACTATCCGGCTATAAGAGGGAAGAAGTAGAACATAAACTGAAATGGACTCACTTTATCGATCAGCGTGATCTGGATCGGATGATCTGTTATCATTTCAAGCGTCAGGCAAATAGCAGCAAAGTACCCAATAGTTATGAATTTCATTTCCGGGATCGCTGGGGCAACATAAAAAACATTTTTTTAACGGTAGCGGTAATCCATGAAAACCAAGCTGTAGTCGTTTCTTTTATGGATATTACTGAACGTAAAGAAATGGAACAAGCCCTGCTTCAGTCCGAAAGGAGATATCTATCTATCTTGAATGCCTGCCCCAATGAACTTTCTATCTCCACCATCGATGAAGGGAGATTTATTGATGTAAACCAGCAGATGTGTAAAACGGTGGGCAGGTCGTATAATGAAATAATTGGAAATACTTCACTGGAATTAGGGATTTGGGTAAATGCCGAGGATAGAGCGGAACTGGTGAAAATGCTTAAGGAAAACGGTTCGGTACGCAATCGGGAATATACTCTGCGCTCCAAAATGGGTAGAGAAATAACTGCCCTGGTATCAGCTGAGATATATGAGTTTGAAGGTAAGCAGTGTATGATACTTATTACCAACGATATAAGTGAGAAAAAGCAGATGGAAAAGGAACTGGCCAGGTTGGATCAGCTTAACCTGGTAGGAGAAATGGCGGCCAGTATTGGACATGAAGTGCGCAATCCCATGACCAGTGTAAGGGGTTTCTTACAGTTATTAAAGGACTATGAGAATTTTGAGTTTTACAGCGAGTATTTTAATATAATGATCGAGGAATTGGATTGTGCCAACCATATAATAACTGAATTCTTGAGTATGGCCCGACATAAAAATGTTGACTTGCAGCCCAGGAACTTAAATTCAATTGTTATGAGCATAGCACCCTTAATCAAAGCAGATGCCTTTGCCCAGGATAAGGTTCTTGAACTGCAGTTAAATGAAATAGTTGAAATTATGCTGGATGAAAGCGAAATACGTCAGTTGCTGTGCAATCTCTGCAGAAACGGACTGGAGTCAATGGGACCCGGCAGAAAGATGCTGATAAAAACTTGCCTGGAAGATGATAAACTGGTCCTATCAGTCAAGGATGAAGGAAGTGGCATACCCAGAGAAGTGGTTGACAAAATTGGGGTTCCTTTTTTTACCACCAAAGAAAAAGGAACTGGATTGGGACTGGCAGTATGTTACAGTATTGCTGCTCGACATAAGGCCAGCATCCAGTTGGAAACGGGCCAGGGAGGTACTACGTTTTTTGTATCGTTTGATTTGCATGATAAGGAATAATACCATCTGCGGTCTCGCAACCTGACTTCGATCCCACCAACCTTTTTGCAGATATCTGCCTCCCATATCGGCATAGTTATAGATTCGGTAAATAGTATTGGGACCAACGATACTATTATCCACCAGATGCACGTCTTGCTGGAATATTTTTGTAGCATTTTTGGTCCTAACATCGAAGTATTTGAAGCCGGGTTTCCAACAGCATCGGCAAATTTCTGGGCCGTGGTGGCCAGACGATTCTGCAGCACCCAGACATCATAACCATAACTGCCCTGCTCCAGGGTGCGCGATCCAAAGGCTTAGGCGCCCGGCGGAAGGTAAGACCCGGTTGGAACTCCCAGGAACAGGGAAGTGTTCTTGCCAACTATCCCGTCTACCTTTAAATTAAAATAATGCTGAAATTTTTTAACTGCAGCGCTAGTTCCTTTTCCAAAGACACCTCGCACGGAAATGGAAATAGGTGAGCCTATCAGGCAGCATTTTTAGAAGATTCTGTAATAACTCTACATCAGTACCTTCGCTGCCTGATTGAAAAATTCGGCTGCCCAGGTAAAAATAAGCAGTTAATCTTGTTTTCTCCTTAAAATATTTTAAATCTGCAGGAAATCTACCTTGCTAAATAGTAAAGAAAACAGCAAATTTAGCTCAAACATGGAATATACCTGGGTGGAATAATTGTCCTGTATGGTTTAACTGGATATTTTATCTTATGTACAAAGGACAAAAATGTTTCTATATTGTTCATTCGAAGAACAATAACTGTTGATACTATGAGGCTTCTACATTAGTATCATAAATGACTAAGGATTAAATATATTGATATGCGCTAAAGCAACTCGTCTCTTAGCCCCAACATTTATAAAAATCGGACCAGTGTTTTGCATTAATAATGCGTGAATAAAATAAAAATGCCGA
>CAZBKS010000207.1:0-4908 GCA_964492475.1 uncultured Syntrophomonas sp.
AGGCGCATTTGGAGAACAGGATATGCAATAATAATTGTCCAGATAATCTTCAGCGGCCATAGATGGAAGCTGCACAACACCGATACTCATCTTATCCTGGGAAACAGCGGGCCGGTAACCAGCTTTTTCCAAATTAATGGTGTCCAGGCAATCCGGGGCTGCCAGTCTGGTCTTTAAACAGGTATCATCTGGGGATAGAAATTCTTCACTGGGGTAGATTGGAATCCAGGCCATAGCGTCTTCAAATGAGTCGACTGAACTGCTCTGGCCATTACGAAGTTTTCTCAGGTCAGCAATAGGAAGATCTACTTCCAGGTAGGCTTGAGTTTGACCTTGAGTATAGGCTAAGGCTCCCCCCAGGGACAGGGAGGCGCGTCTGGGTCCATTATAGCGAAAAGGTGCGAAAACGCCGCTTCCGCCATAGTTAGCAATATTGGATATAATGACAAAGCAGGAAAATCGGTGAATATCTGCTAAAGCATACTGCATAAATAAGCGGGTAGCTGGATTAAAGGAAGAAATCACCAGTATTTCAATGTTATGATCAAAAATCTGCTTCAAAACATCTACATGGGTATAGTCATGACAGCTAATTATTCCAATATTTGCTAACGGAGTTGAGAAAACATGAATCTGGTTTCCGTGATGGAGACTGCTTTCCGACTGAAAAGTAAGGTCTTCGGCAGAAAAAGAAATCTGGTCAATATAAATGGGCTGATGCCCAGGAATAATCAAAGCTGCGGAATTATTGATTTGATCTGCGGGTTCATGCAGGCAATATCCCAGTCGAGCAACAATTAATTGTTTATGCTCATCTGCCTGCTGTTGCAAAAGGTCCAGGGAAGCTAAATTGCCGGGATGTTCGGATATGATGGCAATATCTGTTTCTCCCGGAATATGTTCCAGCATGGATCTTACAAACTCCCGGGATTCCTGAGAATCATCACCAATGCTGATTTTACCAACATAAAGACCCTCTCCGGCTCGCCTGCCCACCAGTTGTTTAGGATATTGTTCCTGAATGAGGGTGACTTTAATATTACCATCTGCATTTTTCCTTCTATGAGGATAAGCGAGTATATGTCTTTGAACTGTTAACATGGCCGGCACCTCGCAATAATTTAATCAAATATTGATGGTATATGCTTCGATTCTCTTTTAGATATTCACCTTCCGCCGGATATTTCCTGCCATGCTGCAAAGGAAAGGGGACAGGAATGTCCCCATTACAGGCAGGAATGTAGGGGGCAGGGACGAATATATACAAAACAGGGGGTGCATGATATGGACTTGGAAGAGATATATGCAAAGATTAAAGATAAGCCTGCAGATGAACTCATTATGATATACCGGAGTAATCCAGATGATTATCCGGAAGAGCTTTTTCCGGCTATAGAGATGGTCCTGAAAGAAAGGGGAATTAAGCTTGATGATAAGCAGGAAGTGAAAAAAAGTGTAAGCAGTGGATATATCCGGGGCAGCCTGTGGGCAACTACGGCCGTTATTCCTCTTTTAATAATACTGATGTTTTTCACTAATCCCGGCAGAGAAGACTTTATTTACTATACACAGCAGCAGATGGTTCGGGCCAGTGATAATAATCCCATTTCCAAAGGCATGGCGGCTATCGTTCCAGAGAACCTAATAGATTCAGGCTCAGTTTACAAAAATTATTATATATTCGGCATCTATGAAAATAAAATTTTGGGTGACGTTAAGGTACTGGGTATATTTAACCGGTGTATACTTCTGGGAGATAGGGATCTTTTGTTTAAAAGCAGCAGTGAAAACACCTCGTTAAGCGAGAAAATTGCAGCGGATGAAGATGAAGGTGAACCCGACGTATATTTTATGAATAGAGAAAAAGCGCCAGGTTATGAAGGGTATTATATTTACACGAACAGCAGATACGGGTATTCCATATACTACCCGCAGGAATTAAACCCCAACCGGATGCCGGCCAATGGAGACGGACAGGCCTTTACTTCCAATGACGGCTCGCTGAGCCTAACTGTATTCGGCTCCAATCTGGTATCAGAAGAAGAGATCAAAGATCTTTATATGGACTGGATGAACACCATCCAGGGCGAAATTACTTATACCGTCCTGGAGGACAACTATTTTGTCCTGTCCTGGCTGGAAGGTAATACGATACATTATCAGAAGAGCTACAGCGGTACTGGTAGCCAGAACACCTTTATATTCTCTTATCCCCAGGATAGAGCTAAAGATTATAATGGAGCAGTGGAGATTTTAGAGTCTTCCTTTACGCCAGGAGATCTGGATCAGGCTCATTAAGCAAACAAGGGGAAGATGTCCTTTATCTGAAACTATCTTACCACTTCCTGTTATCCATGGATTCATTTGGCAGGCGGCGACCAACAAAGCGAAGGGTGTTATGTACGGTTTACCTGGAAGTTGATTTTTTCAAGCAAATCCAGGTATAATAAACTGAAAATTTCAGGAAAGGAATAATAATAATGATGAAACTTATTTACACGGGTAAAACCAAAAACGTGTACGCGCTGGAGAATGGGGACTATCTGCTCCAATTTAAAGATGATGCAACCGGAGAAAATGGAGTTTTTGATCCGGGCTCCAATACCATCGGTTTAACTATAGAAGGAGCGGGTAAGGCTGGACTGGGATTAACCAAATATTTCTTCGAAGTCCTGCAGGCCCAGGGGATACCCACTCACTACATTGATGCTGATAGTGATGAGGCAAAAATGACGGTTAGGCCGGCTACTGTATTTGGCAAAGGGCTGGAAGTGATCTGCCGTTATCGAGCAGTAGGCAGTTTTTATCGTCGCTACGGAGATTATGTCAAGGACGGCCAGCCTTTGGACGCTTTTGTAGAAATAACCCTGAAAGACGATGCTCGTGAGGATCCCTGCATAACTGATGATGCCCTGGAACTGCTGGGAATTCTCAGTAAGGAAGAATATCTAGTATTGAAAAACCTTACTAAAAAAATTGCTGCAATAGTGAAGGCGGAGTTAGCTAAAAAGGGTATTGAGCTATATGACATTAAATTTGAATTTGGCAGAGTTGGAGAAGATCAGCAGATTGTTCTCATAGATGAAATTTCAGGTGGGTATATGAGAGCATACAAAGATGGGCAGCACATTCAGCCATTGGAATTGGCCCAAATAATGTTGAACTGATAAGAAAACCGGGGGGCGTCCCCTGACGCGATTATAATAGGACTAAGGTGTGCGGATGTGGATAAATTGTTAATAATGTGCAAAATAATTAGGAATTAATTCCTAGAGGACCGGGATTGAAAGCCGGTCTTTTCTTTTTCCAGTACCAACCAGACTGCGGCAGGAATATAATGTTGTGTAAAATAATGGAAAGGGAGCTGCGGAACATGACTGAAATTAACGGGCAGGAACTGGTTGTTGCAGTGCTGGTCTTAATTGCCTGGTGTATAATCATCATCAAGCTGGTTGATATCTGGGCCAACAAACAATACCATGATCTGCGCAAAATATCCCGAAATGAAATTCAGACTGTAAATAGAGAACTCATAGCGCAGGTTCAAAGCAACACGACACAAGTCGAAAAAATGCATAAATTGCTGGACATCAGGTTGCTTGAACTCGATGCCAGACTGGAGGGCCTGATGGATAACAGCAGGCAGATCAGTACTATTGATGTTAGAACCATCGAAATAGCCAGAACCGTTAGGAAAATCGACAGCATGGAATCCCAACTGGGAGAAGTACTCAGATATAACCGCCACAGAACCTATTTTGAATATATGTTAAAAGACCATAGTTCAAAAGATTAATCATGCCCGGGCAGAGATTGCGTGCTGCTCATCTCTGGAATAGGCCGAGGATAATTGCAGGCTAGATTTTCTTAAAGTAAATTTATTAGAAAAATTACACTATTCTATCAATATGTGGCTCATAAAATGATAAAATATTAATATTACTTTAATAAGCTATTTTGGATATGGACCTGATAATAAAATTTTGTGAGGGGGACATAAAGATGCTGCTGCCTTTGGCAAAAGGAATTTCAGTATTAATGCCAGATGCGCCAAATTTTTACCCCTATTGTATATGCATGTACATAGAGGGAGAGCAAAGGGCGGTTATCGATTTTGGGGCGGGTAAAAAGGCCTTTGAGGAAATCGATAAGAACTCGGTGGAGATCGGTATATTTACTCACAACCATCCTGACCATACTCATTGCGGGGTGTTGTTCAGTAATACCCGGTTCTATGCCGGCAAGGAAGAGGAACACTCATACCGCAGCGAGGAGGATTACCTTAACCTAAGGGGATTTGGCTTCTGGAAGCAATTTATGCAGGGTAAGCAGCTGCCAAAACTCTCCGAATTGAAAAATCCCGACATCCCGATTTCGCCCGGCTTCGTTAAAATAAATTTATCGGGAACTCTTACCGATGGGCAGCAATTTGATTTAGGAAGGGGAATACGTTTTACCACGTTGCATCTGCCCGGTCATTCTATCGGTCACTATGGATTCTATTTTGAAAAAGAAGGGATACTATTTGCTGGTGATATTGATACTACCCGGGCTGGCCCCTGGTATGGGGACGGGTGTTCAAATGTGGGGCAGTTCATAAATTCAGTTAAGCGCATCAAAGAGATTAATCCCGGCGTTTTCGCGTCTTCTCATCGCCGGCCGCTGACCGAAAACATTGACCGTAGTCTGGATGCGTACCTGCAGATTATGCTGGACCGGGAAGAGCAGATATATGATTTATTGAAGGAACCTCACACTATAGAACAGATGGCAGAGTATCACCTGGCTTTTAAGCGGCAGATATTCCAGATGGAAGACTTCTGGGAAAGGGTATACGTGCATCATCACTTCCAGCATTTAATGGAATTAGGAGCAGTAGTTGAGATACAGGCAGGTATCTTCCGACAG
>CAZBKS010000208.1:0-1140 GCA_964492475.1 uncultured Syntrophomonas sp.
AAGAGCTTTCGATTTTCACCATGCTTCCAGGCTCTACATCCAGCAGATCGGCTAAGCGTTCTGTAAGTAAAAGACCATTTTCCGGCGGATCAACTTCATTGTAATGATCATCAACAATATTATAAAGGCTGCCATCTCCATTAATCCCCAGCAATACAGTATCCTGTTTATGCCATTTATAGTTAATGGTAATTGGTATTTCTGCCAGTGCCTCCACATTTTTCACGCCGGAGTATGCACCAAGTTCCCGGGCGGCCCCATTTTCCCTTACCGGTTTTGCTAATGTCGCTTTCACATCATAAACCTCAACATATTCATATTGATCAAAAAGCATTTTTTGAAATAATTCATTCATCGACCCGGTAAATGCTGAAATTGCAAAACATAACATCACGCCAATAAAGATAAAGACACTTCTGCCCTTATTTCGTGAAATATTTCTAACCGCCATCATTCCCTGAACCGTAAACATATTCCAGATAAATGAGATTCTCTCAACCAAAACCTTTTTACCAATAGCTGGTGCCAGCGGTCTCATAGCTTCCGCAGGCTCGAGAGCCAGCACACGTTTTGCACCCTGATATCCGGCCACCAATGAAAATCCTACCGAGAGCAGTATTCCAATAACCAGGTATTTTGCTGTAAAGCTGGATTCGAGCCCGGGCATATTAAAGAATACCTGGTAAAGATCAATAAATGGATTGGAAAGCATAACTCCTAGAATAACTCCGATAATCCCACCAGATAAGCCAATCAGAACAGCATAAGACAGGTAATGTATAATGATTTCCGCCTGCGTATAGCCTATGGCTTTTAATATGCCGATTTGTCCCCTCTGTTGTTCGATCAAACGCTTCAACAGAATGTACAAGATCATTGCCGCAATGGACAGGAATAATACCGGCAGAGCTGTCGTCATGGCTTCAAGACCATCGAGTTCTCCTACCAGCAGGAGATGACTGGTCTGGTCTGCCCTGGGGAAAATAGCTGTAACACCATATGGCTTCAGTTCATATTCCAATGCGGTCTTAATCTCTTCAAAATCCACGTCAGGAGAAAGATTGAACACCAGATCATTGAATGCATTTTCCTGTGGGAAAAGGTTCTTCATGATATCCAGAGGAACAAAAGCAATGCCAA
>CAZBKS010000208.1:1150-4051 GCA_964492475.1 uncultured Syntrophomonas sp.
CAGTTCATGCTTGCTTCCGCTTGCAATAATCTCAATTTCATCATGCAAATTTAAGTTGTTTGCCGCGAAAAAAGCTGTATCCACCCAAATGCTCGATTCACTATTTTTTAAAGGTATCCCTCGAACAAGCAGCATATTATTGATCGGATCAGGCAGCTCCGGATCAATCGAAATCAGCCGCAGATAGGTATTGTCCGTCCGACCGGGGAATATAACCCGAACATCTTTTACCATCCGCCCTTGTATCGCGGTTATTCCATCAATTTCGGATAGTTTATCGACCTCTGAATAGGGAAGAGCACGTATTTGAACAAAACCATCAGCAAAGTTTTGATTTCTGTAAAAGGTTTCTTGCGCACCTTTAAGATTATCCAGGACCATGGAAAATGAAGTAAATACCATCAGGCCGATGACGACAATCACCATGCATGCTAAATATGTACCTCGGTTTTCTTTTAAGTCACGGAATAATTTTTTCCACAGCATTACCAGCTCACCCTCTCAGGAGGAAGTGGATTCTCATTTGTCTCAATTCGTTCGATCATGCCATCTTTTAAGAAAAATATTCTGTTAGCCATTTTTGCAATTGCAGAATTATGTGTTATAACAACTACTGTCTTGTTATACTCGTCACAAAAATTTCGCAGCATGGACAACACAACAATACTGGTTTGAAAATCAAGTGCACCGGTTGGCTCATCGCACAAAAGCATGGCCGGATTTTTTGCAAGTGCTCTGGCCAATGCAATACGCTGTTGCTCACCACCTGACAATTGAGATGGAAAATGCTCTCCTCTTTCTGCCATGCCAACCTTGGCCAGAAGCTCATCAATTGAGAGGGGGTTTTCTGCAATCTGAACAGATAAATTAATGTTTTCGTATGCTGTAAGGTTAGGCATCAGATTATAGAACTGAAAAACAAAACCTACTTCGTTTCTCCGATACTGTGTCAATTTCTTGGCATCGGCATTGTGTAATGATGCTTCTTTATAATAAAGCTCTCCACCGCTGGCTTTATCCATCCCGCCGATAATATTTAACAGGGTGCTTTTTCCTGAACCACTTGGCCCTAGAACAACAACAAATTCTCCCTCATTCAATTCAAAACTGGCATTTTTTAGAGCTTCGACTTTAACTTCTCCCATTTGATAGGTTTTGCATAGATTTTTAGCTGTTATGATGGGTTGCACCAGGAAATCCCTCCCCCGTTCATCTCTGCCTTCATTAATAAGCAAGTGGTCCGCCATTAATCACTTATCTGGTATTCCTTCAGGCAGGTTGGACATAGATAAACCGGGGATGGAGAACATCCATTCCCTACCAGGTACAGCGATGCACACTCCAGGCACATAGGAATCTGACATTGAATACATTTGGTAGCTGCGGGTTTTCTTTTGCAAAGCATACAGTACATAAAGATTCTCCTTTCCCTGATGTTATTATCATAACATTTTTAACATTTTATTTGGTTCCTGGAATACTTATTGGTCTTCATAAAGGCATAGCAGAAAATATTGACAGAAAAATAGCAGGTTAGTATAATAATTCTAATATGCAAAATGACGATGACAGGGAATAGTAAGCTGATCCTTGGGCTATAGAGAACCGCTGTTTGGTGTGAAGCGGTCGAAGAGGCCAGCAGAACTCGCCCTGGAGTTGCCGACCGAAATCATTTTAGAAAGTAGGCTCGGACGGTACTTCCACTGTTAAAAGGAAGGGGATATCGGATCTTAAGATCCCGCATCCTGATGGAGTGAATGGCATTAGCCGTTAATTTGAGTGGTACCGCGGAGTTAAACCTTTCGTCTCAGAGTTCTGAGCGAAGGGTTTATTTTTTTGTCAAGAAAGTAGTTTTGATGGAAAGGCAACCTGCAACTATTTTTAGTTTTTAATAAGACGACAGCTGGGTGTGGCTGTGCGCCCCTTTAGCATCATCTACCTGCTGCCCAAACGGGCGGCTCATGAAGCAACATGAGGAAGTAGCGATTAAGGCACAGGTACTGTTTAGAGAATACCGCTGCAAGGGGGGCGGGTTTTGTATAGAGTTTTTTGTCCTCATGTATATTTATTAGAAATAGTTTGCTGACAGAAGCATGGGAGGAAATCTGGCTTCATTGAAAGCTTCGAATAATATGTACTTCTGACAGCACCATGAAAGAATGGAGGAGAACAATATGTTAGAACTGCGAATCAACGGATTTGGCGGGCAGGGCTCCGTTACCCTGGCCCACTTGTTAGCGCAGGCTGCGCTGGAAAATGGGGAGCAGGGCCAGGCCTTGCCTTTCTTTGGGGTGGAACGCCGCGGAGCGCCAGTGCGGGCTGCAGTGCGCATGTCCCCCACCACTATCCACGCACACAGTCAATGCGAACTGCCGGATTATTTGATAGTGATGAGCGAAAAGCTTACCGAAGCGGCAGTCAGTGAAGGTATTACTGAGATCGGCACCGTGATCATAAATGCTCCCCACGCCGCAGCCGTGGAGAAGCACCCTACCTGGCAGGTGGACGCCGACGCCATCGCCCACGAAGCCGGATTGTTTTCGGCCGACGGACCCTTAATCAATATTCCTCTGTTTGGCGCGGTGTGCAGGGTGCTAAACATCCCGCAAAATATTATGGAACAAACCATACTGAATAAATGGCCGGGGAGTGGCGAGCGCAATCTGGGGGCCGCCGGCAAGGCTTATAACGAGGTAAGAATATGTGCTCCGCTTCTTTAACAGCCGGGGTCTGTTTCCCCACCTCGTTGCAGCGGTGTGTTGAATCTGCTCCGCAGTTTCTTCCGATGCTTTAAACGAGGTAAGAATATGTGCTCCGCTTATTTAAGCGGGCGGGGTCTAATCCCAACCTCGTTGCAGCGGTGTGTTGAATCTGCTCCGCAGTTTCTTCCGATGCTTTAAA
>CAZBKS010000208.1:4151-4872 GCA_964492475.1 uncultured Syntrophomonas sp.
CGGGGTCTAATCCCAACCTCGTTGCAGCGGTGTGTTGAATCTGCTCCGCAGTTTCAACCTTATATTTTTGAGCCTGCGAACCCAAATTGCGCCCTTAAATGTGCCGCAATGATAATGAAGGCACATCAGTTGCCCCGCTACGGGTGATGCTCGCAGAGGGCTTGGGGTGCTTATACACTTGTAACGCAGATTAGCGTCTAGCGCGCCCTTATTTAACTTAGCGAAAGGAATGGAAATCAATGAAATCAGTTACGAAAGCCTACCGGCCCATTTCCTGGCCGATGAAAGGGTCCGGCGGTGACACCGGTTCCTGGCGAACACACCGTCCCGTCGTTGACCATGAGATATGCAACAAATGCCAATTTTGCTGGGTATATTGTCCTGAAGCGGTCATTGACCGCAATGAAATTACTATTGATTACACTTACTGCAAGGGCTGCGGCGTGTGCGCCGTAGAATGCCCCACCGGAGCAATCAGCATGGTTAAGGAGGAGGAGTAGCAGTATGAAAGCAGCGCAAGTTATAATGGATACCGGTACCCATGCCGCAGCACTGGCTGTAAAAAGCGCCCGGGTGGACGTAATACCCGGCTACCCCATCACTCCCCAAACCAGCATTATGGAAGCGATAGCCGCTATGGTTGAAAATGGCGAGCTGAACGCCCGCTTCATTCCGGTGGAAGGCGAACACAGCGTTCTGGCCGCTGCCGTGGCCGCTGCCG
>CAZBKS010000209.1:0-4853 GCA_964492475.1 uncultured Syntrophomonas sp.
GAACTTGGCCTGGATAAAATTCACCTGCTGGAACAGATGAATAAGAAGCAGATTGCCGGCCGGCCCTTCTTTTATCCTTTAAGCATGCTTCCGGCTTACTGCTTTAGTGAGGAAGCCAGGCAAGCACAGAAGCGGAATATAGTAAGCTATAAAATTTCACCCTATGGTATAAATCTTCCCAGCGGTTTCAATATGGACAGAGATAAAGTCCGCTATGTCTGTGATAGTTTAATATCTATTCTTAACGATTAGTCAGGAGGAAGTAATATTGTCAAATTCTATCTCCACGATTCTCATACCTACTTATAACAGGCCTTATCATCTTCTCAGATTGCTTCACTACTATCTAAAGGTGAACTTCGATTTAAAAAGGCAAAAATTCATGGTCCTGGATGGCTCTGATAAAGACTCAGAAGTCAATCAAAATACCTGTCAGGAAGTCGGCATTGAATACCACCATTATGGTCCTAATATTCCTATCCTGGAAAGATGGCTGGACGGCATCAATCGTACCCAAACTGAATTTGTCTCCTTTCTGGCTGATGATGATATCCTGCAGCCTGATGGGTATTATGATTGTCTGAGTTTCCTGGAAGCCAACCCTGATTATTCCGCAGCACATGGTAATTATGTTTGGTTTGTTGATAAAGAAGATAATCCCCTGCTATATCCGGGGTATCAATCATTTTCCATCGAGAATGATTGTCCGCTGGAAAGGCTTTTTGCTTTTTTTTCAGATTATGTGCCGATAAGCTATGGTGTTTATCGTACTAAAATACTAAAAACTGCTTATGAAAAAACTCTATCCTGTACAGGTACAGATAATCTCCATTTTTCCGAGCTTGTAAGCGGATGTATACCGGTTGTTCTGGGAAAAATTAAAAAATTGGATTCCAATTACTATATCAAAAGTGTCGACACCTCAAATAGGAATTTAAGCACCTTACCCTCACGGCCTCCAATAATATATCCCAAATTAGTTTTTGCTGAAGATTTTTCCAGCCGCTACGCCAGGATAAAAAACACCTTAAAAGAGCTCCTGTCCTCCAGGACCGACCCCAATATCGTAGATGATGCCATTGATTACTGCTTTGGAGTTTATTACGGAAAAATATTAAACCGATATTTTGTAACGGAGCATTTTAACCGTCTGCTGAATAGTCCTCCCTGAAAAACTCCTGTTCGTTATAAAGAGTATGAATAAATATACCAACGACTGTACAGATCGATCCAGATCTCTCAATAGCCCAAACGATCCTCACAAAATTATATTTCAGCCATAATATGTATATTATTATTTGTTTTTGTAATATCGTGTTGCAATACAGTTCAGGGAGGAGATTCTCATACTCAATAAAAATATGACCCTGTTAAAAACCCATTTTCCCCTGGTATGGCGCCGGCTTAAAGAACTGCAAGGTAATTTGGATCCAGAATTAATCAAAACCTTTGACCCGGTTGAAGGGTTTCCCAATCTGCTGCTGGACCTACCATCCCCTCATTATATTCATGATCTGGATAATCCAGTACTGGAAGCCAATGAGTTAATTGAGCAGCATGACAATCCGGAGGAATACTCCGATGTTCTCTTTTATGGAATAGGTCTGGGATACCACCTGAATGCATTCATCAATAGATATCCTGGTACAGTATTTTCAATATACGAGCCAGTGCCGGAAGTATTCTTTCAATTTTTATCTTATGTGGATTTGACTGATATACCCCTGTCTTTAATAAAATATATCTTTGTGGAAGGAAAACCCGATGATATACGGGTATTTTCCCAGGAATATGTTGGTCAAATGCGAGATTCAGTCCTGGTAATAGATTTCCCCTCTTACAAGAATATTTTTTCTGAACAATATGAGAATTTCTTTATTCAATTCGAAGCCGCCATTAATGAACGCAGGAGCGCAGTAAATGTAACCACTGCCTTTGAAAAACGCTGGACCCTTAACAGTATGCTGAACTTTAATACAGTACTATCCACCCCCAACATCATTTTGGAAAAAAAAGACGGTTTCAAAAACCAGCCCGCATTACTGATTGCATCAGGTCCATCTCTGGAAGAAGAAATTGAAAATATTCGTTATATTAAAGAAAATGGCCTGGCCTATGTATTTTCCGTTGGTTCAGCTGTCAATACATTGATCGAATATAATATTCACCCCCATGCCGCCTGCAGCTATGATCCCTCCCCCAGAAACCAGGTTGTTTTCCAGAAACTGGTTGAACAGAACATAGTCGATATTCCCCTTATCTTCGGCAGCAGTATAGGTTTTGAAACATTAACCCGATACCCGGGTCCAAAATTCCATATGCTGACCAAACCAGATCGAATTTCTCCTTTTTATCTCAAAGCAAAATCGGGTATAGAGTTGGATACTATCAATGATGCTCCGTCTATCTCAGTTGTTGCGTTACAGCTTCTCAAGGAGCTGGGTTTTAATCCCATTGTCCTGGTGGGACAAAATTTCGCTTATAAGGATAATAAACAGCATGCAGAAGGCCTGAATTACAGCAAAGCGACTATTGACCAGAAGCTGCTTGATGATGCATTGGAGATTGAAGACGTAGATGGGAACAAAGCCTTAAGTAATCCAAGCTTTAACCGAATGCGGATGCAAATGGAGACATATATCAGCAGGTATAAAGAATGTGAAATAATAAATACTACCCGGGGCGGAGCAAAGATCGAGGGCACTGCCTTTAAAACCCTGGATGCAGTTATCGAAGATATTCTGCCCAGCCAGGCAGTTGATGAAAACTGGCTCAGCCATGAAGGTTTCAATTACAATCTGAATCACCTGATAAAACAATCCGCCGCCATGAGGCTGGCCCAGGAGAATCTGGATGGGTTGATAGAAAAAGTAAACTATTTACTATATAAAATTAACAAACAAGCGGAAAGATTCGGATTTCGCCAGATGGATCACATATTCACGGCTCTGGAAAACGCTTATGCCCATCTAAAACAAAACGCATTTTTTGCCACCTTTATAATGCCGATGAACCAGATAGCAGATCAAATCCTGCAAAGGGCAATCATAAATATTAATTTGGAAAAAGACAATTGTAAAAAAGCAAAAAGAACGGTAGCCGAGTTTGAAGAATATATCTACAGTTGTGAAAATGACATTCAAATGATTACTCCAGTTTTCCAGGAAATGAATACTGCGGTTGAGGCCTTCCTCCGCGATTACATCATGGATAAAGCCAGCAAAATTAAAATCCTTATAATGAAATGTGATGGTATTCTAACCGATGGGGGTCTGTATTATTCCGCCAGGGGGCGCGCAGATCTAAAATTCAACCGCAGGGATATCGTAACTTTGATCCGTCTTAAGGAGAGGGGTATAAAAATTTTGATCATTACCGATAAGAATAAAATAATAATAAAAAATGCTCTCAGTCAATCAGGAATTGAAGGTTTTCTGGTTGATGAACATGATAAATATCAGAAAATTGAAAAAATCTGCTCCATGCTGGGAGTGGACTTTGACGAGATAGCATGCATAATTGATGATATCAATGACCTTGATTTAATTGAAAATTCCGGCTTAAGTTTCGCGGTACACGATGCTACGGAGGAGGTAAAAAAACAGGTTGATTATTTATGCACACTTAAAGGAGGGGAAGGAGTATTGCGGGAAGTTGCCCAGGTGCTCCTCTTAGAGAACTTTCCGATCCAGGGAACAATAATACGAACCATATAAATCCTGTTTTTTTGCCGAATAGGTAATGAGGCTGTCCCTGAAGGGATGGCCTCATCACTTAATCACCCGGCATTTGCTTTAAATTATGATTGTTTCCTTCCCTGGAAATACCAGTTAACGGTACCGTCTACCCCTCCTGATACTGTTACTGCTATACGGGCATATTTGAGGAAAGTATCTGCCACGAGATATTTCCACTCACCGCTGGCAATTGTAGCAAAGGCACCATTCTCATCAAACCAATCACCAGCAGTTCCTGTAGCGCTAACTTCCAATTTGACCTGGGTAGTACCGCTGCCGGAAACCTTATTTATGGCATAGGTCCAGGTTGAATAATCCAAAACCGGCCATATGGTTGTTCCAGAATTGGCACCGCTGACAAAAGTGGCAGTTGTCCCGGAATCTATGGTAGAAATATCCTGGGTGACTACCAAAGCACCGCTATCCATTTGGAGTGCAGTAGCAGTACCACTTTGTGAAGCATATAGTTTTACCCGTAAATTTTCGGGTACATCCTGAAAAACTCTATAGTTAGGCATTATTTTTCACTCCTCTCTATTGGAATTCTCTATATATTATGAAACAGATCCACTGTTAGTTAATGTTATTTTAGGAATAATTAGGTGAGTACGCTGATAATTTTTCTTGTATCCTGTCAGCCTGGCGTTCACTCCTTTCGCTCAGTCGACTTTGCAGCATCATATTGAAAACGACCAGATTATGTGGTATAAGCTTATACTAAAAAATGTTATGGTTAATTGTATAATAGTACTCACAAATAGATGTCAAATAAAAGATAATACTGATAGTAAAGGATGATGCTTATGAAAAAATCGGTCGTACAAGCGCTTGTTATGGAGCAAAAAGCCGAAATTACATCACATCATATCTACCAGAGGCTGGCAGACAAGTTGGAACCATCACAAAATGCAGAAATACTTAGATCTATCAGCTCAGACGAGTTGAAGCATCATAATAGCATCAAGGAAATTACCGGGGCAGAGGTTAAGCCCAGTTGGTGGAAAGTTCATTTTTATTATATGGTGAGCATAATATTTGGTATTACCTTTGGGGTTAAATTATTGGAAAAAGGTGAAGGAACCGCTATAAGCAGTTACCAGGCTCTGGCCGATTCTT
>CAZBKS010000210.1:0-4807 GCA_964492475.1 uncultured Syntrophomonas sp.
ATGACTGGCTGTACATAGTCATAGCGATCCTGGCCACCATAGTTATTACTGCCCTGTCTCTTTTATTATGCAGGCGCAATGGGTTTCAAGCTTTTGTGGTACTGAGTATTATTACCGTACTAGCCTTAGATGTAGATGTATTAACTGGAACCAACCTTATTCAATGTTCAGTACTGGGGTATGATCCTATGTCGGGAGCTCGTTACTACGGGATCGGAAACGAATACATGGGAATATTAATTGGAGCTTCCATAGCTACTGGAGCCGCTCTATACGAGAAATATACAAATAAATGGATGTTGCTGTTTCTGGCCTTGTTCTTTTTCTCCCAATGTTATCTTATTGGAATGCCTTCACTGGGAGCTCAATCGGATGGGGTAATTACTGCCCCGTTGGCATTCCTGGTCACCTTATATCTGTTCAGCGATATAAGGCTAAATTTCGCAGGTTACTTGAGCATCGCGGGGATCATAATACTTACCGTACTGGGCGTAAGTTTTTATGATATGAATCGGCCTCCTGAACTCCAATCTCATATTGGCCGAGCAGCTAACCAAATAATGGACGGAGGCTGGAAGGAAGCTCTCGTAATAATTATGCGCAAACTGCAGGTGAATATTAAACTCATCAGATACACCATCTGGAGCCGGGTATTCATAGCAATCTTATTGGTTCTGTCCACATTTATTTATTTTCCGGTAGGGGCCATGAAAAATCTCTTTATCCGCCGGCCTATTATTCTCAAAGGTTTTGTGGGCATAGTTACTGCAGCACTGGTGGCTTTAATATTAAATGATTCCGGTATTGTGGCTGCTTCTACCACCAGCATTTATCTAGTAATGCCCTTTCTGTTGATGATGATGAAGCATCAAATGTAAATGTATAACACGTAGACAAGGGGACGGTTCTTCTGTCTACTTATTATTAATAATTCCAAGAAAGTAGACAGAAGAACCGTCCCCTTGTCTACGGAAGAACCGTCCCCTTGTTACATTAGTCTTCGATTCCATTAACAATGTTATTTAACCCATGGATAAATTCTTTTTGATTTCCCTCACCTAATAAATCGAATAACAGCGTATTCAAATTAGATATTACACTGGAAATCTTTTCAGCTATTTCCGAACCAGCTTCAGTAATGAATACCCTAATAGCTCGCCTATCCTGCGAGTCCAACTGTCTTTTCACCAGTTCATCTTTTTCCAGTTTATCTACCAGTACAGTCATGGATGAACTGTCAATAAGAGTCCGACTGCCAATTTCCTTAAGAGTTAGTCCATTTTCTTCCTGCAAACAAAAAAGTATAAACGACTGAGGTATACTAATGCCTATATCTTCAAGTTTATTACTAAATAAACGGTCAATTTTCTTCATAGCGGCACGCATATTAAAACATACATATGCATTCAATCTATCCATCTGCTAATACTCCTTTTCCTAAAAACACAACGATAAATACGCTTAAACAGTATTATTTAATACTAAATATTCTTCAACCATAATATTATATAATCTTACTAATTGCAATATAAGTTCAACTGTTAAAAAAGTACCGACATCATTTGGAATACATAACTTTTATCATGGCGTCCCGCGTTCGAGTCTCGGATGGCTCGCCATAGCAAAAGTAGAACCCACCGATCTATGTGTCCCTTGAGAATCACATTAATGCTCATTTTCTGTCTTGTTCTATAGCTCTTACTATTATGCAGATCCTTCAAAAGAAGACCGCCAAACTCCATTCTATCGAAAAGATGGTTGAATGCCTTAATAAAATCTCCTGTTCTAATGAACATAAAAATATTTATTTGTTTGATTACAGAAGTGAGATTTCTGATGCTATTGGAGAAGTATTAGGGATTGATTTTACTAACGAAAGACTTCGTCTTGGTGACATAAAAAGTATTTTGGTTTATGAAAAGTGAGTTTAAGCCAGACCGGTCTATCTAAGTCGAGATGATAGAATCAAGGCTCATTTCACAACCTGTTTTCTCGCTTTACTTATATACAGGTTTTTGGAAAAGAAGCTGGAGGATAAATTCACCTGTTCCGAAATCATCCAGGGCTTGGTAGATATAACTTCTTTGAACTTAAAGGCGAAGGGTATACTCCGTCCTATACCCGTATTGACTTTACCGATTCTCTTCATGACGCGTTTGGTTTCCATAAGGACTACGAGATTATTACTTCTTCTCAGATGAAAAAAATTTAGAATTAATATCATTTTCGGCGGGATCGACTAAAAGAAAAAAGCGGCTGTTCAATGGCTGGACACGGGATGGTATACCCCTAAATGTCACAGCGAAGTTTTCTGCAATTTTTTGATCAATGGATGTGTCGATAGTTTTGCTTGTCGGGTCAGAGCTGTATCTTTAAATATTGCCGCCGGCTTGCCGTCGGCAATGATTTTACCCTCTGCCAGTAAGACCATCCGGTCTGCGTAACGCCAGACCAGGTAAGGATCATGGGTGACCATGATGATTGTTTTGGTGTGTTCAGGGTACAACTGCAGCAGGTTATCCATCAGAACAAATGTGTTGGCAGAATCCAGGGATTTGCCAGGTTCATCCAAGATCAAGATTTCAGGTTCTCTGACAACTACCGAAGCCAGTGCAATGAGCTGCCGATAGGAGCGGGATACAGAATAGGGATGAAGATGTTTAATCTCATCTAATCCAAACTGCGTCAGCACTGTCTGGCATTCCCTGAGGGCTTCGTCCCATGATAAACTGCGTACAGCTTTTAAGCTCCAGGCAATTTCCTTGTCGATTCGCTCGTTAAAGATCTGGTCATCCGGATTCTGAAATAGAATACCAATGGTTTGAGCTAGTTTGAAAACCGGTGTTGAAGCAGCGTCATGACCATTTACCAGCACTTTGCCGCTTTGGGCTTTAAGCAGACCTATAAAGTGCTTGATAAGGGTCGATTTACCGGCTCCATTGGGACCCATGACGGCCAGGATCTCACCCGGATAAGCCATAAGGTCAATGTCTTTTATACCACTGTTGCCGTTATACATATAAGAAAGATGCTCGGTTATGATCAGAGGTTCTGCCGCATGCGAGACAGGTTTTGAAGCTTGCCATGCGGGATGATTATCATCCTTTGCGCAGCCGGACATCAATAAGGGAAACTGCTCCAGGATGTTTGCTGTTCCTTCCGCCACTATTCTGCCTTCCTTTAGAAGTACTACCCGGTCAGCGTATTCTGCGGCATAATCAAAAGAGCGTACCGCGACAATAACCGCTTTTCCCTGATCAGCTATGATACGCAAGTGCTGCAGCAGTTCATCGGCTGTATCCGGATCCAGCTGCTCAAAAGGTTCATCCAATAACAAAAGGGGAGAATCCTGGATCAATGCGGCGGCAATCGCAACTTTTTGCCGCTCTCCACCGGACAGACTGAACATATCCAGGTCTGTAAGCTGTTCAATACCAAAAAATTCAACAACAATATCGCTGATTTTTTGCTCAATTGCCGGAGCTGTAAGACCCATATTTTGCAAAGGAAAGGATAGTTCTTCTCTCACCCGGGAAAATAGGTAAGCTTCAGATTCCTGCAGCACATATCCTGTCGGTATCGACTGCGGTGAATGGCCGTCTGACTGGATATCTCCCTTGAAATCACCATCGATCATCTCCGGCATCAGGCCTGCAATACATGACAGGAGGGTCGACTTGCCGCTTCTGTTGCCGCCAATTAGAAAAAGCAGTTCACCGCTTGTAATGTCAAGGCATATATCATCCAGGGCAGCTGAATTACTGCCGGTATAACTGAAAGAGAGTGAACGAATGGACAGCTTCATTAAAATATACACCTCCTTAACAAGCTGCCGAAGCGCAAAAAGATTACCAGCATTATTAGCAGCAGGCAAACACTGGTAAGTATATAGTCGTGGGGATGCCACCGCTCGTTAAATTGCAGTTTTTGTCCTGTATATCCCCTCAGATGGAGGAGTAAAGCCATGTAATGAGCACGATTAATGGATTGAATAATTACCGGCACCATTACGATGATATAGGCACGCAAACGGCCTCCCACACGGCTGGTATAGTTAAGACCCCGGGCAGCCTGTACGTCGAGTGTGGTATGCATCTGGTTCTGCATTACCGGTAATACCGAAAGCAGTAACCCCAGCATGATTCCCAGATCCGGATGGATCCTGCCGATATATTTCATCAGTTCAAAAGTTGAAGTAGTCAGCAGGAGCAGATTTAATAAAAGAATGATGCAAATCAAACGCATCCCGATGTGAAGCCCGTATCCCAGGCCTTCCACGCCGAAATACCAAATAAAAGTCTGATTTTCCGGATTAACCAGACCATGGATCAGCAGCATGACCAGAACCAGATACAGAAAAGGCAGAAGTCTTCTCATAATGGGCAGAAAAACTCTTGAGAACTGAGCTAAAACCAGCATACCCAAGGCTCCGGAGACGAGCTGCAGTAAATCTGAGCAGAACATTACTGCAATAAGCATTAAGCCCACTGCAGCGAGTTTTGCTCCGGTATGAAAGCTTGTTTGCATCAATGTGATCCCTTTGCTATCAGGCGTTGACCGGTTTATCGGAAGGTCGGTCCTGTTTGACTGTATAGCCTTGCATGGCAGGTGGGAGTTTGCGTACGATAAACACAATCAAATAGGCGCTGAGCAATTTGTCGACCAGATTGGCTGGGACACGGGCCAAAAAAGCCGCGGTGAAGATACCCATATCCTGATTTAAAAATATGGCATAAAGTAAATCGATGCCTCCGCCGGTAACGCCGCCAAACAGGGGAAACCTGCAAAGCCTTTTGAGTTTCTGCGA
>CAZBKS010000211.1:0-4783 GCA_964492475.1 uncultured Syntrophomonas sp.
CCTCTCCCGCCCGCAATCCTGATGCCAGCTACCAGGCCTGGGGACATTCCCTGGCAGTTGATCCCTGGGGACGAATAATGGCCCGGGCCGATGACCGGGAACAGATAGTTTTTGCGGAACTGGATTTCTCCGTTAACGAAGAAATTCGCCGAGAAATTCCATTATTTCATCACCGCCGTACAGATTTATATGAGTTCAAATGTCAGCCGGTTAGAAATATGGAAATCAGTCAGGAGGATGAATGAATGAAGTTTCATACCGAGTATTTGTGGTTTGATACCTCTGCCCGCAGAGAATACATCCGGATAACAGATAAGGTTAGAAATGTATTAATAAAAAGCGGTATTTCGGAAGGTATGATATTAGTAAGTGCAATGCACATCAGTGCAGGTGTATACGTAAATGACAATGAATCAGGTATTATTCAGGATATAGATAACATGCTGGAATCAATTGCCCCTTATGGACCTGATTATAATCATCATCGTACTGGTGAAGACAACGGCGATGCGCACTTGAAGAGCATACTGGTTCATCATCAAGTAGTGGTGCCGGTTACTGACGGGAAGTTGGATCTGGGCCCCTGGCAGCAGATTTTTTATGCCGAATTCGATGGGAAACGGAGAAAGAGAGTAGTGATAAAGGTAATGGGTGAATAACTAGACCCATTACCCGGAAATATCCCTTCTTAACTGCCGGGCTTCCTTAAGATATATATGCTTGATTTCATCCTGCTTTTTATCGGTATTGACATGAATTAATACCCTTATGCATCTGGGCAGAGCACCAGGAACCTCTATTTCCTGAAAACATAACAAAGGTACTCTGTCCCAACCAATTGTACGTGCCGCCAGAGCAGGGAAAGCTGACCTTATATCAGAAGTAGTAGTAAATAGAATACTTGCTATATCTTCGATATCTATCTGGTTTTCCTGCTTAATCCTCTGCAGCAGTTCACTGGTTGCGGCCAGGATTTCATTTTCCTGGTCTTCTGCAACGGTGGTTGCACCCCTTATTCCCCTGACAAACATAGCTATGTCAACCTCTTCCATTTATAATTAGGATACTGCTCTATGCCCTAATCCAATACTGACTTCATCCAGATGAAGCAAACCTATACCCAGAAATATTGCTACGCTGACATGATCCTGGTGTCTGGCAATACCTATCTTTCCACCTACATTCAAGCCCAATGCCTTAGGCATAATCTGACTGATAGCTTCCCGGGCAGCTCCAGCTACTGCCCCTTCTTCTGCATGGGTGTCTTTTATGACCCCTTCTCTCTTGGCAGCAACTACAGCGCGTTCTACTATTTTACCTACCGAGCTTATAAACTCCCCTCCATAATCTACTGCCACTGATTTAACTTCACATTCTTTCATCAGCTGTTTTTTAAGCATGTTTTCTTCATCTCGCGAAAGAGTTACTGCCATTTTGATGGCTGCAGTCGCTACTACCTTACTGCCAATTACCATATTTAGCCTCCCAGTTCTACGTCATGCCTGCTTAACAGGTGTATGTCTATTTTACTACAATCTTGCCTATCATTACTATATCCTGATTGCATACATAGCTGTCGTCTTTAACTGGAAAAGCTAGATTATCGGATACCTGCTCCACGTTAAATACCACCGGAAAATTATAAGCTGAAGCATCTATTTCTATAACGTCCCCGGCCATAATTTTAAGCTGCACTTCATCCTTTGCAAAAGAAGTATATTCTTTCCCATTAATCAAAACCACTGCTCTGGGTAGCGAAGAAAATTTTTCCAATGACAAGACCAGCATGGCATAGGGTGAATTAACGTTTTCAATCTCCTCTGCTCCGTTATTCTGCTCTGCTGTATTTACCGAATAATCAATAGCCTGACCATCCAACCTCTCTCCCCAACTCAGGTAAAGACGCATGTTATCATGGGTCATTATCCCCTGAACGATGATTAAGGCGATGAACACCAGAGCAATACTGCGAATTAAATGTTTTTCAACCTTTTCAATGAACTTCTTCAAAATCATCCCCCCGGGCAGCAATATCTCCTTTATATTATGCCCGGAAGTATTAGAATATCCATAAAATTCTTATTCAATAGATTTTGAAGTAGATATATATTTAACATTTCTCTTGAATAATTATGCATTTAAAAAGTTATCTTTTATTTTTTTTAGTGGAATCACCATTTAATATTATTCATCCCAGGGCCAGCACTAAGTCTTCTTCCTGCTGCATTGGCCAAAGTCAAATAAATTAAAAGGAATAGAATCCTTCGTTATACGAAGAAGACTACCCCTCTAAACAGTATAGTAAAACAGCTCTGCCTCTGTTATTATTTATAAAAACTTCTACCATTCACTGCGGGCATATTCAACTCCGGCCAAAAATGCCGCCTTATTTTGTTCTATTATACTTTCGCTTTTGCCTTTGAACACTACCCCCAGTGTAAAAGTATACTTGTTAAATGGTTTTATATCAATTAATTTAATGTTAATTATTACAAAAAACGCCAGTACAATATCAATTGATTTTAATTTGTACAAGCGTTGTTAATCAGGTATCTTCAGGTAATTATTCATTTATCGGTAGTTTCCTCAGCGGTAAATATATCAATAAGGTCAGCTATTAACTCTTCTAGAATTATTTCATCCAACCCCAGAATTTCTAGCGCATGGGCGGATGCTTGATACAACAGGCCGTCTATTCCAATTCCGACCCCGATTACGGTACACATAATATCTGCTATATGGGTAATAGCAGTAAGCTTTGGGTCTTGAACCGCTAAATCAGGTGTATGATGGTAAGTGATTGCTTCTACTATCTCCGCCGGGAAATTCCACTTCTTGGCTACCTCTCCGCCGGTCTGGGCATGGTCAATGCCAAGTATTTCACATTCAGCATCCGAAAAAGACACTTTATCAGCGCTTACCTTTTCCATTACTTCAGTGCAGTATATATCCAGATAATCAGCCAATACTATCTTCCCAACATCGTGAAGCAATCCAGCTGTATAAGCCAAATCCTGATATTTATAGCCCGCCTTCATGGCAATCATTCTACCTGCTGTGGCTACACCAATAGAATGTCTCCACAGCTCACCTTTTTCCAGGGAATACGCTTTGACTTCTTTACTTAGTGTATCACCAAGAGCAGCAGTAAGTATTATACTGCGCACGGTTTGAAAGCCCAATAATACCACCGCTTCACCCACCGTGCCTATAAGACGCGGAAATCCATAATAGGCAGAATTTGCCAATCTAAGCATATTAGCAGTTAATGCTTGATCCTGGCATATTACATCATTAAGCTCACGAGCCGAAGTGTTAGGATCTCTGGTAAGTCTCATAACTTCTAATGCCACTTGCGGTAATGACGGCAGTTCATTAACCGATTGAACTACTGAATCTAGATCTACTTGGCCCATTCTAAACCCTCCCCACTAACCTACTTCCAGTTATCCATTCTTCTCTCCAGGATTTGCCTAAAATTCAGCATCTCCTCGTTCACGTTCTGGATAAGCCTTACCGTTTCCGTCTGCGATAATTTTATCTCTTCAGGATCAATAATTTCGATAGTCCTGAATTCTTCCTTCATAGTAAATTTCACGGCATTCTCCAGCGAATCGGCAATAAAAAATATTGAAACCGGTGCATAATAGGTGACCTTATTCGTATAATCATCTATTATAGAATAAATCTCGTGCCCCATATCAATATCCTCAATATTTATACCCTGAACCGGAATATTCCTCAATAGAGTTACTTTGTGCTGGCGTACTTCCTCTGCCTGTTCCACGGTATTCTTGCTGCCGAAGAACAGCTTGCCCGGTTTACTTTCTGCAGCAAAATCGAAACGCACTTTGAATCTAAGTCTTGCCACTGGATTACCTCCCATCTATGAAAATGCTACAGCACACAAATTTATTATATATTAACATTTATTGCCTGTAAGCAACTTTTTGTATAATTATACCCGACTCGGGTCTTAAATTCACTTACATATTACTAATTAAAGGGACCTTTTACAAGCAACTCTATAAAGATTTTGTTTTTCAAATAATAGATGAATTAACTCCTGTATCTATGAATATCATGATTTCCAACCATGGCAAAGTATAATACCACATTATCTAATTGCTTGTCGAGCGGGCCAGTTCATACAAACCTTCAATCTCTTGCGCATGCAGATGTCGGTACTGCCCTGGTTTTATATTTCCCAGGGTTAAAAAGCCAAAAGCGGTTCTCTTAAGCCTGATAACAGGAAACCCAACTGCTGCACACATTCTTTTTACCTGTCTTTTACGACCTTCGTGTATCTCCATCTCTATCATCGTGGACTGCTGGCCCTGTTCAAGAACGGTGACCCTTGCTGGCGCTGTAAGCCCATCTTCAAGTTCCACGCCATGGGCCAGAGTTTTTAGTGCCGCTGAAGTGATATGCCCCTCAATCCACGCTTGATACTTTTTATCAATATGATAACGGGGGTGAATCATCAGGTTGGTAAAATCTCCATCGTTACTCAAAATAAGCAGCCCTTCGGTATCTAAATCCAGGCGGCCCACCGGGTATAATCTGCTTTTTATATCTTTTACCAGTTCCATTACCGTTGGCCTGCCATATGGGTCATATACACTGCATAAATAACCAGCCGGTTTATATAGCAATAGGTATATCTTTTCCTGGGCCGCAATATGAATACCATCAAACTCCACAACATCTTTGTCCGTATTGACAACCCAACCCTGTTCACGTACCACCATCCCGTTAACCCGAACCCGGCCATCTGCTATTA
>CAZBKS010000212.1:0-4670 GCA_964492475.1 uncultured Syntrophomonas sp.
GACCGGATTAGGGTTCACCCGGCTGATGAATGAGTCACGGGGACGGTTCCTTTGTCTCATTTTAACCTAACAAATTGATGAGTCAAAGGAACCGTCCCCGTGACTCATTAGCGGCGGGATTTCAGTTCGGCAAATATTTCACCCAGATTTACTCCCTGTTCCACCAGCAGAACCAGCAGGTGATATAACAAATCCGCAGTTTCATATATAACTTCCGATTTTTCGCGATTCTTGGCAGCTATGATAACTTCCGCATTCTCCTCGCCTACCTTTTTAAGAATCTTATCCAGTCCCTGTTTAAACAGGTAGGTGGTATATGATCCTTCCGGCATTTTAACCTGGCGATCCTTTATGATTTCATACAGCTCATATAATATAGCCGGGCTGCTGGCTGCGGATTCATAAACCCGCTTAAGATCAAAAACTTGTTCCTCCACTTCCTGCCCCGCATTATTCCTGAAAAAGCAGGAGTAATGCCCGGTATGACATGCCACCCCGGTCTGTTCCACCTTTATTAGCAACGAATCTTCGTCACAGTCATACAATATCTCTTTAACTTCCTGTACATGGCCGGAGCTTTCCCCTTTCATCCACAGTTCCTGCCGGCTGCGGGAAAAGAACCAGGTTTTGCCTGTATCAATGGTTTTGCCCAGGGCTTCTTTATTCATATAAGCCAGCATAAGAACCTGACCGCTGAGGTAATCCTGGATAACGACGGGAACCAGTCCGCCCTGTTTTTCAAAATTAATTTTTTCTATCATTATCTAACCGGTACTCCTTTTGCTTTTAAAAATTTTTTAGCCTCGTTTATAGTATACTCCCGGTAATGGAAAATGGAGGCACATAAAACCGCATCGGCCCGTCCATATTCTATTCCTTCGTAGAGGTGCTGCAAATTGCCTGCTCCCCCTGATGCGATAACCGGTATGCCCACCGAATCGCTGATGGCATGAGTCAATTTTAAGTCATAACCATCCTTGGTTCCATCTTTGTCCATACTGGTGAGCAGAATTTCACCTGCCCCCAGCTTTTCAACCTTCCTGGCCCACTCTACCGCATCCAGTCCGGTAGGAACTCTTCCCCCGTTGATATATACTTCCCAACTGCTTTCGTCTTTCATACGGGCATCGATGGCCACCACTATGCACTGGCTGCCAAATTTTATAGCTCCTTCCCCAATCAGGGCAGGGTTTCTTACTGCTGCCGAGTTAACCGATACTTTATCTGCCCCGGCTACCAGTATGCTGCGTATATCATCTATATTACCAATTCCACCTCCTACCGCAAAAGGTATAAACACCTGTCGGGCGGTTTCCCGCACCACATCGATCATGGTTTTTCTGCCTTCGTGGGATGCGCTGATATCCAGAAATACAAGTTCATCAGCACCTTCCTTATCATAATAGGAAGCCAGTTCTACCGGATCTCCTGCATCCTGCAGATTTATAAAATTTATTCCTTTAACCACCCGGCCTTCATGAACATCCAGACAGGGAATTATTCTCTTGGCCAGCATATGCTCCCCTCCTCCAGCTTGGTTCTGCTATCTTGATCAGTCTTCTGCGGCCTGCAAAGCCTGGCTAAGATTTATTTTGCCATCGTATAATGCTTTGCCAATAATCGCCCCGACCACCCCGAAAGGTTCGATAGCCTTAAGATCTTTTATGTTCTGCGGACTGGATACCCCTCCCGAAGCAATAATTTCGAGGCCCGTTCTCTCCGCCATTTGCCGGGTCGATTCCAGGTTGGGTCCAGATAAAAGCCCATCCCGGCTGATGTCTGTAAAAACGCAGGTGGCAACCCCCAGCCTCTTCATACTATCCCCGAATTCCAGTGCACTCAAGGCAGAAGTCTCAATCCATCCTTCTATGGCAACCATACCCTCTCGGGCATCTATACCCAGTACTATCCTCTCAGCTCCAAAACGGTCCAGCAGTTCTTTTATAAAATCAGGACTCTTAACTGCCCTGGTTCCCACAATAGCACGGTCCGCACCCCGATCCAATACCCTCTGCACATCATCCACACTGCGCAGTCCCCCCCCTACCTGGAAAGGAATATTGATGCTGGCAGCAATAGCTTCAATAGCGGCTGCATTTTGGGGACTGCCGGTAAATGCTCCATCCAAGTCGACAATATGCAGGTAGCCCGCTCCCTGCTTTTCATAGGAGGCTGCCACCTGGGCCGGACTATTGGAGTACACGGTCTTGGCCTCGGCCCGACCCTGTATTAGCCTGACACACTGTCCATCTTTAAGATCAATAGCGGGAAATATAATCATCTCTTACTACACCTCATTATAATCCTTATTCGGTCAGCCTTAAAAGGCCTGTGGAAAAGCTGTCTTCAACTCAGAGAGAGTTTGTGTTCAAACAGAGTGCCGCAGGTAAGGCAATTCATATGCGATACTGACGCCTTCAAAGTAAAAAACCCTATAGCATATTGTGTTATGGTGATTTCATTATCTGAAGACTGACCGCCAAAGATTTTGAATACATAATGTCCCCACCCAAAAAACTTCATCCAGAAGTCCATTAAATACCGGCGAAATTTTTCAGCACCTGCAGCCCTACCTGGCCGGATTTCTCGGGATGAAACTGGGTAGCAAATATATTACCCTGCTCCACCGCGCATACGAAATCAATTCCATAATCGCTGTGGGCAGCTATGACAGCATCATCATCAGGAACCACATAATAAGAATGCACAAAGTAGAAGTGGCTGCCTGCAGGCAGGCCTTTAAACAGCCGGCTTCCCTCCCGGGGACGGACCTGGTTCCAGCCCATATGAGGAACCTTGTATTCCCGCGGCAGTTGAAATTTCATCACCCGGCCTTTAATAATATCCAGACCTTCATGTATACCGTGTTCCTCGCCCTGAGTGAAAAGCAGGTGCAGACCCAGGCATATGCCCAGAAATGGTATGCCCTGCCGTACCACTTGCTTTACCGTGCCATCCAGTCCATAGCGGCGGAGATTATCCATAGCATCAGCAAAAGCTCCCACTCCTGGCAATACTACCCGATCCGCCTGCAGTATTTCCTCGCTGCTGCTGCTTATAGCTGCTTCAAAACCCAATTTTATAAAAGCATTCCTGACACTGGCCAGATTGCCGACTCCATAATCTATTATAGCTATCAAATTTATTCCCCCCGGACTTTGAACCTTATCTCAATTACTGCTGTTCTTTTAAAGCTTGCCTTTGGATGACCATATTCCTTCCATACGCGGCTCTATTTCTACGGCTGCTTTCAAAGCACGAGCAAATGCTTTAAATACCGATTCCAGTATGTGGTGAGAATTAGTTCCCCTTATAACATCGATATGAATAGCCATCCGAGCGCTGTCGGCTACTGCCTTGAAGAACTCCCGGGCATTTTCCGTGGCAAAATTGCCGATTAGGCTTCTGTCTAGTTCAACATTGTAATTCAAAAGTGAACGTCCGGAAAGATCCAGCACTACCCTGCTCAACGCTTCATCCATAGGTATGGTAGCTTCCCCATACCTGCGAATACCTCTTTTTTCCCCCAGAGCCTGGTCCAAGGCCTGCCCCAAACATATTCCAATATCCTCTACGGTATGGTGGTCATCCACTTCAATATCTCCCCGGGCGGTAACCTTTAAATCACAGAGGCTGTGCAGTGAAAGCAGGGTCAGCATATGACTTAAAAACGGAATCTCGGTATCGATCTGATGACTGCCGGTGCCATCCAGGTTCAACTGCAGCAGCACTTCAGTTTCATTGGTTTTTCTCTGTACTTCCGCTGTTCTTACTCTTTCCATCAATTATCACTATCCTTTCTAACTCTAATCGAATTAGCATGAGCACTAAGTCCTTCAACTTGGGCCAGTTTGATAATTTCATCCGCATCCTCTTTTATTCCTGCTTCTGAGAAGTAAATCAGACTGGAAGCCTTGATAAAGGTGTCGACGCTGACTGGTGAGTAAAACCGAGCGGTTCCCCCGGTGGGCAATATATGATTGGGTCCGGCAAAGTAGTCTCCTACTGGTTCGGGGGTATAACGACCCATAAAAATTGCTCCCGCATTTTGTATTTTGCTGAGCAGATCGAAGGGATGTTCAACCATAAGTTCTAAATGTTCCGGCGCTATAAGATTGGCAACCTCACACGCCTCTTTCATATTATCTGCCAGTATTAAAGCCCCGTAACTGTTAAGGGCTTGCTCTATAATATCCCGGCGGGAAAGATTCTGGATCTGCCGGTTTAATTCTTCTTCCACCCGGTCCAATAATCCCGGATCAGTACTAACCAGTATACTACGCGCCAGCACATCATGTTCAGCTTGAGACATCATATCCGCTGCTGCATATACCGGGTTGGCCTGCTCATCCGCCACGATCAGTATCTCACTTGGACCGGCCAGCATATCTATATTTACATCTCCATAGACCATCTTCTTGGCCAGGGTGACATATATATTACCTGGTCCGCTTATCAAGTCTACCTTTTTTATAGTCCTGGTTCCCCATGCCAAAGCGAAAATAGCATGGGCACCACCCATCTTATATACTTCCTGCAAACCCAGTTCATTAGCTGCTACCAGGGTATAAGGATTCATCTTGCCGTCACGGCCTGGTGGACTTACCATTACTATTTCTTCTACACCTGCAACCTGTGCCGGTATGGCATTCATCAGCACCGAAGAGGGG
>CAZBKS010000213.1:0-4657 GCA_964492475.1 uncultured Syntrophomonas sp.
TAGGTTTTGGACGCAAGAAACTTATACACGGGGTCGTAGGTATATTGGATGGTGTTCCGCCCTTTTATATATGTATCATTCCATTGGCCCTGAGTTAGTGGTCTGGTTTCGGATTCCAGGCCTCCCCAGTCGTTATAGGTATAGCCTGAGTATAGTGCTTCATTGGTAACTGACGCTTGGGATTGCTGTGATTGTATCCGCGTGGGCTGATCTTGAAATTGACTGTCATACGTTTCAACTATAGTGGTATCTATTTCATCATTTAAATTGCTCTGTATATACTTATATTTCCGCCAGCCTATATCACTGCCGCCGAATACTATTTGGGTTTGCAATCCGTTATCCTGCTGTATTGTACAGGTATAAGTGGATATGTGATAGTTGTAGTGACTCTTCGGATCGCCATAAATATAACTAGTTTCATCAATATACGAGCCACTACTACCAAAATTTCCATGATAATCATAGTTACGTGCTAACAAAGGGGTTGATGAATAACTGCTTCCGACCTGAGGATATTCGCAACGGCTGGATACCCTGTATACCTCATGAAAGCCATCATAACCCAGGGTCTTGGAAACTTTGAAATAATCGTAATGGATTTTGGAATTACGAAAATAGGCATTGCTCAGTAATGATTGTATTCCAGAAGTGACCGCACTCTCCTCTGCAAATGCCCAGTTTACATTTTGGCGGGTATAACCGTATTTATTTTTGCTTTCACCATCATAACTGCTATATAAATTTGGAAATCTACTCTCGTATGCATGAATATCTGATCCGCAAGTGATTATGCTTCTGGAACGTGTATAGACATAGGAGATACTCTCTGTCTTATCCGGATTATTCACGGTTACAGTGATTGTACCTGCATTACTGGTGTCTTCGTACAATCTATCGTTGTAATCAAAATCAATTTCTCTTCCAATGCTGTCCGTTATCTTGGATATCAACGGCCAGGCTTTATCTAATCTCACTTTATCGAGCCAGGCACTGCCTGAAGATATAACTCCAGTAAAATCTACACGCAAATAGGCTGTTCTGGACCCGGTTGTAAAATACCCCTCAAGGAATTCCCATTCACCTTTCTCTGAAGGGGTTAACCTTAGAGGGTCACGAATATATGAGTGATCTGTCTTATATTCTAAGACCGAAATACTAGGATATTTCCCACTGGCAAGCTGGTCATAAACATAGCAGCTAAAGTAATATTTAGTGTTAGGTTCTACAGCGATGTAGTTTGAATAGCATGTAAAATCCGTATATACTTCTAGATCGTACTTTAAAGAAGAAGAATCATCTTTCCCAAAAGTATCATAATAGAAATTACCCTCAGGTGGATTATGTAATTCTGTTCTCCAATCACTGGATTGGTCATTTTCAAAATCACCATTCGGTACGAGGTTTGTAATTGGCAATTTCTCATGGTTGAAAACAATATTATTGTCAAACCGGTCTACTATACCCATTAATCGTCCGTCAGCAGCAAAATAGGTTTTAGTTTGATCTGCTCTTGTTAGTACGTATGCCGAGGTTACCTGCCCATTATTGTAGCTGGTATCTTCTTCAAACTTTAAATCCTTTTTATAGTATTTTTCAAAATTACTGTCATCCGGGTCATCTGTAAACTCAATATGATAAACTGCGCCGTCCCCGGTATGATAGTATAACTCCTGTTCATCCTCGTCTATCTCGACCTGAACGGATGGAAATGCGAAGCTCCAGCCAACGCCCAGGTTATACCGATCAAGAAAATAGGTGGAATGACTATTATACCCGGATATACCATCTCCCCCAACCGTGCGGTCTCCGAACATGGCTTGATTGCTCTGGTATATTCTACCGATGTTCAAGTCCAAACCATTTCTGCCGGGGAGCGTGATATCGGTTTCCTTAAGAGTAAGGTCTCCTGAGAGCGGTGATATTATTTCTTCTGTATCCTGCAGGGCCGCATATTGTTCATTTACTACTCCATTAGTTGCTGATGGTCCAACCAGCGTATTATAATATGCTTTCTGAGAAGCAGTTTCACTCATAAGTTTAACAGTATCTTCCCCAACTACAGATTCCAACTCTGAGTAGCGCTTATTTAATCCATTGTTATCTTTCTTTTGCTCTTGATCAACATGTTCTAATGCTTGATCATTTATTGGTTCTATTTCCTGGGAAAAGTCGTCTTCATTAGTCTGTTCTGGCGGCAGATTATCTTCGTCGGTAACGATGTCTTCTTCATTACTATTCTCAGAGCTTGAAATATCGCTCTCTAGTCCAATCAAATCAGATGGCTGCTGACTAATAGTATCAGAACCATACACAACGTCAGTTACCGTAGGTTGCTGACTGATAATATCAGAGCCATAGACAGCGCCGGTCACTGTTGTCTGCTTCTCTGCCGCTTCTTTAACGGGCCTAGTGTCTGATAACTCATCCGTGCTATCCTGGTTTTCTTTATAGAATAAATCCAGCATTCCCTTCTCTTTAAGAGTCTGGTAAATTACAGAGTCACGATAGGGTTGATACCCTTCTCCGGGCAAATATAGATAAGTCGTTTCAGGTTCCGATATGGTTTCATCTTCTGGCGTATCAAAGGCTACTGGCCTTGTAAGATTGTTACTATGCTGCATTGAACTGCTTAATTCAATATAGCTATCTTGGTCTGCAGTAGTGTCATCTGATTCCTGTGACAAAACAATACCCTTTTGCGAGGTATTATCCCCATCATTTGCTAATACCGATACTGGCATGATGCCTATCAATAACGAGATGATTAATATATATGAAAGCGCTTTTCGAAAACTCTTCATATTCTCTGCCTTCCTCCTTTAGTTTAGATATAATTACTATCCTATTGGGAGAAGTACTATTTAAGTAGTGAAGCTGAATTCATAAGTATCTGCCATGGGCTCGTTTGTGCCCTGTTCTTTCACTGCTCCGGCCGGGATAATTACTCGATAAGTTTTACCAGTTTGAAGGTCCCAGAGGGGATTCAGGGTTAGATTAGTACCTATAACTAGTTTTAGAATCATAACACTGTTGTCGTTTTCATCAAGGATGGCAATCGAATTAAATGTACTCCCTGACTGGCAGGACACAGAGAACGTTACTGTGACGGTTTGATTTACAGATACTCCGGTTGCTCCATCTGCTGGATTAGTGCTTACCACCTGTGGGCCACTGGTTATTTCTCCTTCGGTAGTGAATAAAAACTCGTAATCTGCTGCTAGAGGGAGATTATTTATGGCGTCTTGGAATGCTCCAGCCGGTATGAATACATGGTAGGCCTGTTCATAATCCAAATCCTCGGGCGGGCTTAAAGTGATGGTGTTATTGTCAATAGTGCGGTTCAGATTGTCTATGGCAACATCATTTGCATCCAGGATCTCGATATCATCGAAATAATCTCCGGCTATTATTGATGAGGAGCAGGTAATGCTCACATCATTATCTACCGGGACGCCGGTACTATTATTAGTCGGTATGGTGCTCTGTACTGTAGGAGCGACCATTTCTGCCGTTGTGAATGAGAAGCTATAGTCTGCTGCCAGAGGGAGGTTATTATTGGCGTTTTTGACTGCTCCTGCAGGTATGAATACGTGGTAGGTCTGTTCATATCCTAGCGCATCCTGAGGGTTCAAGCTTAATGTATCACCGTTTATGGTTCGGCTTACATTTTCTACTGCCACTTCGTTTATATCCAGTATGTCGATGTCATCAAAATAGTCTCCGGCCAACACTGCAGCTGAGAATTGGATACTTATATCGTTGCTTACTGGCACACCGGTACTGTTATGGGCTGGTATGGTGCTGATTACTTCTGGGGCCGAATTTCCCCCTTCGGTTGTAAAAGTAAAGTTGTATTCCCGCGCCAATGGAATGTTGGTACCCCAGCTTTTTACCGCAGCAGCAGGAATAATTACCTGATAGGTCATTCCTTCAAGCAGGTTAGAAGTTGGCGTCAGGATGAGTTCGTCTAACATCAGTAATTTCGATATGGTTATCGGACTATCATTTCTATCCAGCAGGACTATGGATGAAAAATTACTCCCTTGCTGACACCAGGAAGAGAAATTGATCGTAATACTAGTATTGACCGCCACCCCTGTCTGCCCGTTCTGGGGAACGGTGCTTACAACTTCAGGACCCTGCAATTCTGTGGTGAAGCTGAATATGTAGTCCTCTGCCAGGGGTATTTCATGGCTCTCGGTTTTAACTGAAGCAAGCGGTATGATAACTTGATAGGTAGCTGCTTTTTGAAGATCATCCTGTGGATTCAGCGTAAGCACGGACCCATCTATTACCCTGCTAATCAGTTGTACTTCATTGTCGTTTTCATCCAATATTCTTATATATTGGAATTGTTCTCCCATTATAACTGGAACGGAAAAGGTGACATTTACATCATCGTCTATCCAGAAGCCGCTGCTGCCATTGGCCGGAATGGTGATGACAATTTCTGGTTCGGCTAATTCTGTCATAAAATTGAATTCGTAATCATGGATTGGTATATCGGTTCCATCTTCCAGCACTGACGCAGCAGGAATAATTACCCGATAGCTGGTTTCTTTTTCTAAATTGTTCTGAGGATCTATGGTTAAAGTAGAATTATTTATAAGCTTATTTATTGGCTGTACCTCAATGTCATTATCATCTAATATTC
>CAZBKS010000214.1:0-4646 GCA_964492475.1 uncultured Syntrophomonas sp.
TTTTCAAGCTCTTGATAGCACGTTCCAGCCCATCAACAGTCAATTCTTCCATAGGAAATGTTTCTGCTATTTTCTTTATGGTATACGATCCATCCATCCAATTCCAATACTTCCTCGGAACGGGATTTAACCACACCGAATATTCAAACTTATGCCTCAACATGGTCAGCCATTCAATGCCCGGCTTTTGATTGTACAACTCCCAGTCTATTACTCCTCCAGGCCGCATCAGTTCATACATGGCCATACTGGCATCACCTACCAGAATAACCCGGTAATCAGATGACAAATGATTCAGGATATAATCCGTAGGGGTATAATTGTTCATACTGCAGTGGGTATCATGAAACATCCAGTCATAAAGGCAGTTATGAAAATAAAATACTTTTAAATCCTTAAAATGGGCGGTGCGATTGACCGCCGTGAACAACTGATTGCATAAGCGGCTGTGAGAAATCATGGATCCCCCTGAATCCATTAATAGCAACACTTTGATGGCGTTTTCACGTGGTCGATTCCATATCAGTTCCAGACGCCCGGCGTTATCACAGGTTTTGTCTATGGTTGCATCCAGGTCCAGTTCAGTTCTGGCACCATCCAGCCGGGTGGTGAATTGCCGGAGTTTACGCAGTGCCACCTGGAACTGCCTTACCCCCAGTGTTTCATCGGTCCTGAATTCCTGGAATCTTCTCATGCCAGCTACTTTTACCGCTGATAAATTTCTGCTCTCCCCCCCAATGCGTATACCACCTGGATGATATCCGGAATGGCCGAAGGGAGAAGTTCCGCCGGTACCAACCCAGCGATTTCCGCCGTGATGTTCCTCGGTCTGTTCTTTAAGCCTTTCTTCCAGCATGCGTTTTAATTCATCCAGATCCAGCTGCCGGTGATTTCGGCGCATCTCTTCAGTAACCTCGACCTCCGGCAGTTCTTTATTCAGCCATTCCCATATTTTTTCCGGAAGTCCTTCCGGTGTTTCTATATCCTTAAAGAAGGCTGCAAATGCCATATCAAAACGATCATAATGAGCTTCCGTCTTCACCAGCATGGCCCGGCCCAGATAATAAAACCCAATCAGGCTGGATCCTGCCAGACCATGCTCCAGTGCCTCCAGCAGGGACTGCCATTCATTCAAAGATACAGGCAAACCATAGTGTTTAAGCGTATAAAAAAAATTTGTGAACATATACTTAACTCCCGATCCGATTTGGTTTAGCGAAAACGTCCCAGAACATTAGCGTTCTTAGCATTACCTCGGCCCTGCAGCTGATTCAGAAGAGTGTCCAGATCTTCATTCTTCTTGAGCAATACCCCTAAGAATGGAAGTTCCTTTTTTATTTTGCTGGGGCTTATTCCCCCGATAACCAGCGCCTGCAGCCAGTCAATCAACTCACTGGTACTGGGCCTTTTTTGGATATCGTTAATATTTCGAAGCATATAAAAAGTCTCCATGGCCTGTTCCAGCAGCTTTCGTTCCAGTTTAGGATGGTGAACGCTGATAATAGTCTCCATAGTATCAGGATCTGGAAAAGCTATATAATGAAAGATGCACCGGCGCAGGAAAGCATCCGGCAGCTCTTTTTCCGCATTACTGGTTATGATCACTATCGGCCTTTGACCGGCCACAATAGTCTCTTTTGTTTCCGGTATGTAAAAACTCATCTGATCCAATTCCCACAGTAAGTCATTAGGAAATTCCAGATCTGCTTTGTCTATCTCGTCGATCAACAAGACCACCTGTCGAGGCGCTACAAAAGACTCCCCCAGCTTGCCCAGGTTAATATACTTCTTAATGTTGGATACAACACTTTCACCGAACTGGCTGTCATATAATCTTTGCACCGTATCATAAACATACAGCCCTTCCTGAGCTTTGGTGGTTGATTTTATATTCCATATAATCAGCTCCATATCCAGAGACTCGGCTATGCTTTGAGCCAGCATGGTCTTACCAGTTCCTGGTTCCCCCTTGATTAAGAGAGGCTTTTTTAATGCTATGGCAATGTTTACACTGTTGCTGAGTTCATCAGATACAATATAACCGGATGAACCCTGGTATGCTTTTACTGTTGCTGACATAACTATCTATTCCCCCTGTGAATACTAAAATATTGTCGCCAATCCTTAACAAATGATAACAGAACTGCTATAGAGCGTCAATTGAGAAAAATATCTCAAAGTCCTAAATCCTACTCCTGAAGAGCCGCATATTTCCCGGCTGCATACCCGGTTGAGAACGCTGCCTGCAGGTTAAATCCTCCCGTATAGCCATCAATATCCAGGACTTCCCCGGCGAAAAATAATCCCCTTATCAGCTTGGACTCCATAGTGCGTGGATTGACCTCTTTAACATCCACCCCTCCAGCAGTTACAATGGCTTCTGCCACCGTTCGGGTAGCAATAACAGTCATAGACAGGGCTTTCAACCGCTTTACCAGTCGACCACGTTCTTCCCGGCTTATCCTGCTGCATTCTTTCTCACCGTCTATCCCACTCAAAGCTATGATGACCGGTATCATCTTTTTGGGCAGTAATTCTCCCAAAGAATTTTTTAGATTGCGCCTGGAATATTTCAAGAAATCCCGCTGAACCCTTTCATCCAATTTTTCTTCGCTAAGAGCCGGCTTTAAGTCGATTGTAAGCATCACCGCTTTTTTCTCTTCAGACAGGCATTTTCCGATATCACTGCTCATACTCAGGATAATTGGGCCAGAAACCCCAAAATGAGTAAACAGCATTTCTCCAAAATCCTCATTGATTTGGCTGCCATCAATCTTCCATGCTGAAGCCCGGACATTTTTTAGGCTCAGCCCCTGCAGTTCCTTAACCCAATCTTCACCGATCACCAACGGAACCAGGGATGCCCGGGTTTTTGTAATCCGGTGCCCTGCTTCAGCAGCCCATTTATATCCATCCCCGGTAGAACCAGTAGCCGGATAGGAAAGCCCACCCGTAGCTATTATGACTGCATCCGCAGTTATTCCACCCCCGGCTGTTATAACCCCTGCTGCCCTCTGGGACTTAATCACAATACCGCTGACTTCACGTTCCGCTATAATTTCAACCCCCGCTTCGAGCATGTTCTTATAAAGCAAGTTAACGACATCCAGTGCCCGCTCGCTTTGGGGGAATACTCTATTCCCCCTTTCCACTTTAGTTTTTAACCCTCTTTGTTCAAAATATTCAATTAAGTCCTGATTCGAAAAATCATTCAAAGCACTATACAGGAATCTTCCATTACCAGGATAGGCTGCGATAAATTGATCCCGGTCCACTGCCGAGGTAATATTACCCCTGCCTTTACCAGTTATACCAAGTTTTTTCCCTACCCGCCGGTTTTTTTCTATCAAAACAACTTGAGCACCATGAGCCCGGGCGTTGAGGGCTGCCATCATACCAGCCGGGCCGCCGCCAATTACAACTACTTTGTGATCCATAAAGAGCCTCCAAATAATTAACTTTATCCGCCAACAGTTTTCTGCTAAAATTTTACTTATTGGTAAACCTGAATACAGGAGGTTATAAAAAATTGGACAAAAACATTTATCGGGTACCTCGTAGTCTGCTTGCGCTTGTGGTTATTATTCTAGGTGCTATGTATTATTATGCTGCATATATGGACATACCAACACCAGAAGACACAGTTACAGAATTTTATGAAGCCTATTTTAACCAGGATTATTCCCTGGCCGCGGAAAACATAAGTGTTTTCTGGGCCGCACAGCTGCTGCCCGAGTATGCTGATCTGAAGCCGGCAGAACTGCTGGCCGATCGAGCCGCCCTGGAAAAAGAAGTAACCCAATTTTTCTCTATGGTTGAACAACAAAACCCAGCCCCAGCTGACGTAGGTATAGAAGTTAACCCAGCCTACTCCAGAATAGGCGAATACGGAGCACTGGTGGTATATGAACTGACCCAGAGCAGTGAAGCTGTAAGTATGGAAATAGCCATGCTTATAAAAGAAACTGACCGATTCTACATCATTAACATTTATCCTTTACAGGAAGAAAATTTAAAGGATGTTCAAGAATTCGATATGAATGCCTTGGACTCCGACTTCAAGGAAATCCTGGAGTTATAATCAAAAGTATAAAAGGAGTCCTGTTACAACCAGGTAACGAGACTCCTTTTATATTCTTATCCAATTTGGCCCTGTTCCAATTGCAGTTCACCCGCAGTTGAATTAAATACCTTGGCATGGGCAGGTATTATATTGCCATCATCCAGTATGCAGCCGCTGGCCACTACCGAACCAGCCTCCATCCGCACCGATGAACCCAGTCGGCATCCCGAACCTATAACCGCCTCATATATTACCGCCCCATCTCCTATTCTGCTATCATTCCATATTACAGAGTCTTTCAATACCACCCCGGCACCTATCATACATCCATCCCCAATTACTACGGTACCCTGAAATTCGACCTTATCACCAATTATCACCTGCTTGCCGGTCAGCACCCGGGCGTGATCTGATGAGCATATTAACCGACCGGAAGACTTTACTTTCACCTCACCTGCCAGCAGGTGTTCGTGCGCACGCCGATAAGTGTCAATATTTCCCACGTCGCACCAGTAGTCGTCAACACTTACCCCGTAGAACGGTGCTCCCATCTTAACCAGATGAGGAAAAACCTGCTTACCGA
>CAZBKS010000215.1:0-4643 GCA_964492475.1 uncultured Syntrophomonas sp.
CGGGCATTTCAAGTCCGCCTTTACCGTTAAGTCCAAATATTTCTTCAAATTCCTGCATTGAATCATTCGAGACAAAAATTATATGATCCAGTTTGCCGTATCGTTTTTGCACTAATCTGTTCTTATAGGCGCCCTTATAAAATTTACCAAAATTATTATAGGTTTGATAACTGGAATGCACCCATGCAATCCTTTTTGAAATCTTATCATCAAGAAAAAAGAGTATATCCGTGAAGGAACTATCCAGGAATGATATTCCGATATGATAATTCCCCGGAATTCTGCTATTCACTATCCATTTATACAGCCAGTTTATATTGAACCTTATATGAAGGTTTACTAAAATTTTACAAAACAATGAACTATTGAAAATGGTAACCAATTTTACCTGTTGTGGAATCTGATTTAAGAAAATGCCCCTGTTTTCAACAACGCAAAGATCAACCTCATAGCGGTTGTAATCCAATTTTCCAAGCAGATTCACCAAGACACGCTCTGCCCCTCCTTCTTCAAGAGACGGAATAATAAACAATACTCTTTTTCTTACCACTGAACTAATTTCCCGTAATGCTTCCGCTAATCAGATCGCCTAACTGATCTGATGACATAAATTCAACATCCGGCCATAGTGCCACAATTCTTTTCAACAACTCACCAAGTGCTTTTAATCCCCTGTCTCTGTTTCCCGGATCAAGCGAGCCTATGTAATTCAGGCGGTGTGAACTGATGATGGCTGGCTTGTTCCATTTAAAAGCAATAGAAATCCTTTTCAGGCACTCCCCGACATTATCAATATTTGGTGTATGGCTTGGCTCAAAAAATGCATTCCGGATCAGATACCTTTGACCAGACATATTTCGTTGTCCCAGAAAATGATACTTGTATTTATATTCAAATTTCCTTGCAGGCACAGGTACAGCTTGCACTACAGTCCCCTGGATATACCTTACACCCGCTTGACTCAGTATTGGCTCTACCTCTTTCGGCCAGATATAACAGGAAGCAATGAAAGAAGTCGAAGTATACCCCCATAATTGATTAAAGATATTGGCACCATCAACAAGTATCTGACTGAATGAATTTAACTGTTCGTTGGTGTCATAATCCAATGCTTCCATATACTCAAGACCATTATCATTTATTCTATCTGGGTGTACACTGAACATTCTGAACCTGAAAGCCTCTTTGGCAAACGGATCGTCTTCCTGTAAGGCTTGCAACCAGCGACCGATATTCAAATGCTCTCGACCATGGAACTGTGGTTTGATCAGCTTATTTTCAATGCCCCGAAGATACAAATCAAAAACCCGGTCGTGATCAGGATACCTGTTAAGAGTATCGGTAAATATTTCATAATAGTATTTAGTAAAATTATCAGCTTCAATTTTGTCAAAATCAGGATTTGCAACCAGGCTATTGGCGGTTAATACAGCAGGCTTCCCGTTCTTGTCCTTCACAGAATCCAACACCTCAAACAAAGCCTCCAAATCGTCGTTCGACTCGAGCATATCATACCGGTTATACGGGCATTGATCAACCGGATAACCCAATGACAGGAAATGCTTATAAGCTTCCGGCGAGGCCATGCGGATACTGCCCCAATCGTCGGATTCAACCACGACTATCCTGCGCCTGGTTCTCCAGCCGGGGATATTTATAAGATTTCGGGTGACGGCTTGTCTGACTTTAGTAAACATGGGAAACAAAACCAAATGCAGTTTAAGAACTAAGACTGGCCCTGATTCTATGAAGAGCAAAAATTAATCTGATATGAATCAAGCCCATAACCAGTAGTATCAGATTAATTTTTGAAAGCTCATTCAACCTCATGCCGGTTTCACGCATAAAAAACAATAATTCAGCACGTATTTTATTCGCCCTGATGATTGATTTGTCCTTGACAAATCTCATCTCAGCAAAGAATAAGTAAAGCTGGTTGTTCACCTGATGATTTAAATGCTCCTTAACAATCAAACTATCATAAGAATACGAATACTTTTTCATCATTATTGCTGCCCAAAGATGATCAGTTACTTTTTTCAGATTCAGATTGACCGAACTGGATGTATCATTTACTAAATAATTATAAAACACCTTGTTGTAAACCAAAATATTTACTGAGTTTAAAACACAGCGAAATATAAATTCCAGATCTTCCATGAAATCAAGGTTCAGAGATAGCCTGAGATTGTTCTTTTCTATTACCGCTCTTCGCACAAACATGGAATGTATGTATCCTGGCATAAAATCTGTCTGCAGAAACTCATCCCTTGTAAAGAGCTGAATATCTGCCGGCAATTCAGGGTTCAGAACCACATCACCATCTACCTCACGACAATAGGTCCGGATAAAATCTACTTCAGAATGTGTTTGTAAAAATGATAAAATTCTGGTAAAAGGTTCCTCGTCAATCCAATCATCGGGATCAATAAAATAAATCCAAATCCCGGTAGCAATATTTATACCCTTATTTCTTGCTGAAGAAACTCCGCTGTTTGATTGATGAATAACCTTAATCCGTGAATCCTGCATCTTATAAGCCTCACAAATTTCGCCGCTGTTATCATTACTACCATCATTAATTAATATTATTTCAATACCAGCATGATTTGATGCTACAATACTATCCAGACACTTTCTCAGATACCTCGCTTTATTGAAAACGGGGATTATAATACTAATTAACGGTTGTGATAACAGTTCCATAAAAATTACATTCGAGAACTCATTAATCGCTTAACAATCAGCCCTGAAAAATTCAATCTCATTAAGGTTAAAAGCAACAGGCGAAGAACAAATAATAATATTTTGTATTTAACTGAAATTATACCAACATGTTCCTATCTGTTAAAACTAGTTAATTACACAAATTTATTTTGGATCAATAACTTTTGCATAATCCTTTAGTTTCATTTTGGTCATATGTGATTTAATATCTGTGACTACTGCAGCCGGATTACCGCTAACTACAACGTTATCAGGTATTTTACCCCTTACAACACTTCCGGCTCCGACAATAACATTATCACCAATACTGGTTCCAGGCAACAATATTGAATTCATCCCTACAAAAACGTTATCCCCGACGTTAATCGGCCCCATAATTCCAATATCCGTTTTCGGCTTTTCATCAATTGCTATCAATCCGGTAGTGTAGCTATAATCATGTGTCAGAAAAATAACATTTGAGGAAATCACCACTCTATCGCCAAGCGTAACCAGATCAAAATCATCAAATTTCACGCTTTTAGCAATAAATCTTGGCACGCCGTTCAGTTTAAGGCCTTCAGCTTTTAACAATTTGTTATAGTAACGCATGTATATCCTACGATCAAAGTAGGTAATAAATCCGATAGCGACTCTCATGGAGTGAAAAAATACTCTGTTAATTAACCGTTTCATATGATTTGAAAAAATTTGAGATACGATTCACCAATTTTACTGAACTCATATTTTGAAACACTTAAAATCGCTTTGGCGCCCAACTTATGACGTAATCCGTCATCCTCCATAAGTGTAATCAAATTCGCGAGGTAGCCTTTTTCATCCATCTCCTTAACTAAGATCCCATTTTCACCATTTTGTATAAGATCGGCCGGACCGGCAATACAATCGAAAGAAATACAGGCAAGACCGGCCGACAATGCCTCTAGAAGTGCATTTGGAAAACCTTCGGAAACGGAAGTAAAAGCAAAAATATCAGCCTGCGAATAAAACCACTGAATATCTTTTTGATTTCCCCAAAACTTCACTTGCTTACTCAATTTTTTATCTATTACGATACGTTCAAGATATTTTTTTTCAGGCCCATCGCCCACAATCCATAGCTCCCAATCATTCTATGCAGTTTTTGAAAACAGGTCAATTAGGACATCAATTTTCTTGGTTTTAATCAAACGTCCAACATTGAGAATAATATTTTTTTTCTCTTTTTGAGCTATGTTAAATTGCCGAACTGGATTAGGAATAACACAGATATTGCTGTGTTTGGTCACATTCGCGAGAAATTGCATGGAATAGCTGGTCTGCGCAACTATCCCCTTTGCACGTCTATAGAGAAATTTCCTCATAGTTTCGTGCAGCCTCCCCCATCGTTTATCAGGTTTACTTCTGTCAGAAACATAAACATTGCTATTCAGAAAAAGAGTGCCCAGCAGAACAAATGAGTTGTACATCTCACCAAAGCTAAGGATAGAATGCGGCTTTATATATTTAACACTTTTCCTGAGAAACCATAACATTTTGAATGTATGATATATTCTGTATTTATTATTAAAATAGAAATCCGGTTCATAAACCGCTACAGACGCCGGAATATCATAGAACCTTTTACCTTTTCCCAAGATTATCAAATGAACGTCAAGATAACTCATCCCTGAAAAGAAAATTGCCAACTCACTCATTACCCGCTCCATGCCACCGGCGCTGAGTGAAGGGATAACCAGGCACAATTTCTTAATTTCCATAAAAAATGCTGTTATCAAGGATTTTCGACTTCACCAGGTCGACCATCCATCCATAGGGATTAAACTTACCTTCGTGCCAGTTCAGGTTGCGATCCCAGTATCCGAAATCGAATTGCTGAGGATCGTAGCCAAATCCATAACTGACTTCAACAATTAATGGACCTGTTTCCGATATAA
>CAZBKS010000216.1:0-4633 GCA_964492475.1 uncultured Syntrophomonas sp.
TCTTCTGTCTAGCCGATTAAACCATTCAAGGAGGCTAGACAGAAGAACCGTCCCCTTGTCTATTCTTTTTGATGTACATCATTTTTCAGTAAGATATAGAGGACCGCAGCGATAGGCACGCCTAGTAGAATGCCCAGGGGACCGGCCAAGCCGGCTCCAACAATGGCGGCCAGCAAAACCCAGATGCCGGGTAAGCCCAGACTGCTTCCCACCACCCGGGGATAGATGATATTGCCTTCAAGCTGCTGCAAGACGATTAAAAAAGCAATAAACCAGAGCGCCTGTACCGGTGAAATCATAAGCAAAGCTAAAAAGGCAATGGAGCCGCCGATATAAGCTCCAACTAATGGCAGCAGGGCGGTGATCCCAATCAAGGTACTGATCATCAAGGGATATTCGAATTTGAAAACAAGCATACCAATGAAGCAAAGCAAACCTAGAATGACAGCTTCTGTTAACTGCCCATAGACATACTTGTTAAAGGTGTCTGTGGTAATCCGGTAAACATATACTATACTTTGATATATCCTCGAAGGCAGATAGGTCCGGCAGACAGCTTTACAATTACCGAGGATTCTTTCGTAGCCTGCCAGAAGGTAGATGGAGAAAATCAGAGAAATAACAAAGTTGGCAAAAAATCCGAACACCCCGGCGGTAACACCAATGATCCCCGAAAGAAGACCGCTGAAATTACTGGTTAACTGGTTGACTGATTCAAAAACCCGGTTAATTAAGGACGACAAATCAAGATCAGCCACTTTTATGAGATCGGTAGCCTGGTTAATCAAACCCTGCATATTGTCCAGGTAGGTGCCGATATTCGATGCGAATATGCGGATGCTATCGATTAACTGGGGAACTATAAAGAGCGTTATGACGATCAACAGCAGCAGTGCCAGAAAATAGGTCATAATGACAGCCAGCCCGCGCCTCAACCCCGGGCTGCCATTCTTTAAAACTTTTTTCCTCATATAACTTTCGATGAACAGACACGGTTTATGTAAAATGAAGGCAATAGCTATACCAATCCACAATGGTTTAAATAAAGCAAGGAACCATCCCAAACCGTGCATAATAGGACTGAAATTGAGCACCACCAGAAGCAGGACTGCGGCATAAGTCATCACCAGCATTAAGTCCTTGTTCGTCTTTATGTTAATTGGAATCAACTCCTTCAATTATTATATCTAATGGATAGGTTCGTACTTTTTCAATTCTCTGTGGTTTAATGAATCCCACTACTACCGCATCAAATCTTTGCCAAAAATACCATTATATTTTACCATAAAAAGCTATTTCTATTAAATTAGACTAAATCCTGCAAAAGGAAAAATATAATAAAACCCGCCGGAGTGGCGAGTTTTTGGTTTTTCTAGAGTTTTATTATTCAAAACGCATTTCCATCATGCCAGGGTTGAGCGCAAAATTTAATTCTATGTTCTTTTCGAATCTTCCCATTCCAGACATACACTTGTGCGCTGATCCTAACCTTATTAAGCCATATCCAGGCCGATTGTCGGGTATAAAGCCCGCCGTTGTCTTCCAGGCAGTCCAAGCGTTCAAGCACCTCCAGATTGATCTCATAAACCTCTCCCCGCACCCTCTTCCCTTCAGCCGGAATGATACCCGGAAAACTTCCCAGCTTATATAATGCAAATCCAGGAAGAACGGCCCGGCCCAGGTATTTTTGTCCACTGAGATAATGTTCATGGTTATAACAGTTTTTCATCAAGGTCCCATATACAAATATTCTTATAATCTCATTTCACTCCATTATTTGCTTCTCATCCAATACACTGTATGCACCTGGAAAACCTATGGGTACACTTACATATAATCCTGGTTTAAGCTCCAGCATCGAAGAAAGCGAGGTTTTCCCTACAAAGTCCAAAAATGGACAGAGGGGAAGCCTCGCTCGTTGCTCTGCCATCAAGTTGAGATAAAAGCCGTCCTGATCATGGACTGGTTGCCAGGGTACTAATCTTCCACTGACCGTTAGCCTTCACCAGCGAAATCCAGCGGGTGTCCTGCCCTTCCGACCACAAGGTTTGACTTCCTGGTTTCAGGTGCAGTGAGATATTGACCTGATACTGCTGGTAATCATTGGTCCATTGTGCTTGATTACTGTTCTGAATACTGGTAACAGAAGCAGTATCAATTGATCCCAGACTGCTCTGCCACATGGCCTGACTGCTGGCATTACCCAGTGCTTGTGTATCCAATAAGGTCAGGGCAGAGTCTACATCTCCGCTGTCTACCATCTGGAAGAATTTTTCAATTACCAGCGAAGCGGTCAACTGTTCGGTCCCCCCTCCGGCACTTGTGTTCTGGGAAATATATATAGTACGGGTATCCCCGTTCCAGCTCACCTGGCAGTTCAAGGCTTCGGCAACAAAGCGCAGCGGTACCATGGTGCGCCCGTTCATTATCTGGGCGGGCTGCTCCAGAGCTGTTTCATGCCCGTTAACCTGGGCGCTCTGCATGCCGATTATCAGCTTGATGCTGGTATCACCCAGATAGGCAGTAACCATTCGGGTGCCAGCGTCCCAGCTTATTGACGCTCCCAAGGCTTCAAAGATAGCTCTCATGGGAACCAGGGTTCTGCCACCGACAATAACCGGCGGTTGGTCAAAGGATAATAATTGTCCATTTAAATAGACTTTGATAGCCCCTGCTGGTACTGATGTCTGGACCTGGGTCGCAGCAGCGCTGGAAGCAGCCGCCTGGGTGCTGCTGTTAAGGGGCAGTACCCCCATCTGGGAGTCATTTTCATTGTAGAAGAAGATGCCTGCCTGGTCATAACGGCTGCAGGTAAAGAAACCGGGAGTGTAATGCTTCAGAGGCAATACCTGCGGATTCTGTTGGAAATCTGCCTGCCCCCAGCCGTTCACTTCCCATTGCCAACAGGTATTGTCAAGAGCGAAATGAGAGAATTCTACCGGGTCATTTCCAGTGGCGTTCACTCTAATATGCGGGCTGCCGGCACTGGTAATCTCACACAGGCCAGATACGCTTTGAGTTCCCAGCAGTTGTGAACCGCTGAAGCAGACCGTGCCCAGCTGCCCATCATTATAATTGCCTATAATTAAACCCAGCTTGCCGTAGCGTCCGATGGTCATCATAAACATACCATACTTGGGTATGTCATACGTCTTGTCATTAGCAGCATAACTCTGCATGGCCCAGCCGGTTACTTCGTCATGTTTATAGCTCCCTTTGTCCCAGATACCCACTTCCAGTGCTCCGCCTTCGGAATGAATCTTAAACTGGCTGCCGCTGCAGGTCACGCTGCCAAGCCCGGGTACATTCAACCCATTGAATGCTCCGCCCTGGAATACTTTATAAGTAAGAATTCCGTCATTTTCCCGGATGAAAACCACATATATTTTTTCATAACGGGCCAGCATCATTACACAGGTGCGGTAATGAGGCAGGACAAAGGTTCTGGGGTTGTCTTTATATTGGGGCAATGCCCATCCGCCTACTTCGGTATGCCCGTAATACTGTTTGGATCCTCCCCAAGTGCTTTCCGACTCGGTCAGTTCAGCCACCTGGATACCCTGGGAAGGATTGGTGGGACTGGCGTTGGAATTAAGCACCAGATAGGATACCTCAACAGGTTTTGAAGCATTGTTGGCTTTTACTTGTAATTGATACTGACTGCTGCTGTCTTTAATTGCGGTGAGGGTAACAAAGGTCGCATCATTGATCAATGCCGTCCCCGACTGGGTAGTCTGTTGGGTGGAATCACCACTTCCAATAGTAAAATAGCTGCTCCAGCCGCCCTCGGGACATGTGGGGGTCAGGACCTTGACCCGGTAATCACTGCCCTCGGCAAGGGTGGCAGGAATCGTCCAGCTAAAGGTGCCGCTTCCGTCAGACCCGGTGGCGGTCTTGCTGGCGATATGCAATTTGCTGCTGCTGCCCTTGAAAAGAGTAATAGTAACCTGCGAGTCCGGGTTGCCAGTGTAATTCCACTTTATGGTCTGCTCAGAGCCGGGCACCCAAACATCTCCGGCACCTGGCGTAATGATGGTGAATGACTCTTCCTCCGTTTGGGTGGTTTGAGATGTAGATTCACCAGTATCGTTATCGGGGCCGCTTACATTTCCGATAGTGAAGTAGCTGCTCCAGCCGCCCTCGGGACATGTGGGGGTCAGGACCTTGACCCGGTAATCACTGCCCTCGGCAAGGGTGGCAGGAATCGTCCAGCTAAAGGTGCCGCTTCCGTCAGACCCGGTGGCGGTCTTGCTAGCGATATGTATTTTACTGCTGCTGCCCTTGAAAAGAGTAATCGTTACCTGTGAACCCGGGTTGCCAGTGTAATTCCACTCTATGGTCTGCTCAGAGCCGGGTGCCCAGACATCTCCAGCACCTGGAGATACCACGTTAAAAGTTGGATCTTCACTTGCTGCCGAAATATCAGCAGGATAAATAGAAAAGCAAACTGTTGCTAGCAGAAAAACCAGCAACAAACATGAGGAAAATAGTTTCCTTCGATGCACCATAAATTATACCTCCTCTTTCTCTAAGACAAGTAATAAGTCAATAATTTGCGGGAATGATCACCTGGGCGCATACAACGAAAGGAATAAGCTGGCTCTAATATTCATGCTGGAATCAATGATCATTA
>CAZBKS010000217.1:0-4624 GCA_964492475.1 uncultured Syntrophomonas sp.
AAGGAGAATGGATTTTAATCTAAGTAAAGAACAATCACTGCTGCAGGCTATGGCCCGTGATTTTGCGGATAAAAGACTGGAACCCATTGCCAGGCAGATTGACGAGGAAAATAAGATACCAGACGAAATATTTGCCGAGATGGGAGAATTGGAGTTATTTGGTATACCCATACCAGAAGAATACGGAGGAGCAGATGGCGGCTACGATGGATATGTGCTGGTGATGGAACAGATAGCCCGGGTATCTGGTGGCGTGGCTATGACTCTGGCCGCCCATACCCTGGGATTGGGAGCAATACAGAAATTTGGCACCGAGGAGCAGAAGCAAAAGTATCTGCCTGATGCCTGTAAAGGGAAAACCATTGGTTCATTTGCATTTACCGAGCCGGTTACCGGTTCGGACCCCAAACAGTTGACCAGCACCGCTGTGAAAGAAGGAGACTATTACGTTTTGAATGGCACCAAGCGTTTTATATCCAATGCCAATCAGCCTGGTCCCTGCGTGGTTTTTGCCCGGGAAAGTGAAAGCGGAGAAGTTACCGCCTTTATCGTAGATAAATGGTGTGAGGGTTATTCCATATCCGAGCCCTGGGCTAAAGTAGGAATGAAGGGCGGGGTGCTGGTCGATATATATATGAAGAACATTAAGGTGCCGGCCGAAAACTTGCTGGGTAAGTTAGGACAGGGTTTCCCGATACTGCTTTATGGTATTGCACTTGGGAAAGTCGGTACTTCTACGGCAGCCCTGGGCGGTACGCTGGCGGCGTTGAACGAAGCAGTTAAATATGTTAAAGAGAAAACCCACCGGGGAGTTCCTATTGCGAAATTCCAGGCTATTCAATTGAAAATTGCTGATTTAAAAATTAAATATGAAACTGCACGCTGGTTGTGCTATCGTCTGGGATGGCTTGCCAATGATATTAAAGACCCGGGTGCATTTGCTGCTGAAGCGGCTCTGGCTAAAGCTTTCTGTGGTGACAATGTGGTAGAAGCAGCTCGGATTGCCATGGATGCACATGGTTCTTACGGATTAATGAAAGACTATAATATTGAGCGTATACTCAGGGATGCCCTTATTGGCCCTGAAATAGAGGGCGTTACCGATATGCAGAAAATGATTGTAGCGGGGTCAGTATTAAAAGGATAAAAAGTGAGGTGCAGCGAGCAGATGGAAGAGAAATTTGATGCAATAATAGTCGGCGCAGGTCTTGCCGGTCTGGGCGCCGCCTATACCCTGGCCAAGGAAGGTCTGGAAGTGCTTTTGCTGGAGAGGGGAGATTATCCGGGTTCCAAAAATGTAACCGGGGGACGTATATATTTGAATCCTGTAAGAGATATGTTCCCGGACCTGTGGAAAAAAGCTCCTTTTGAGCGCCATATTACTCAGGAAGGTGTCAGCGTATTGGCTGGAGAACGCTCTCTGAATGTATCCTATCGGGGAGAAGAGCTGGATAAGGAACCTTACCAGAGTTACAGCATATTAAGAGCCAAATTTGATCGCTGGATGGCCAAGCAGGCTGAGAGAAAAGGCGTTATGCTGGTTAGCAGAAGCAGGGTTGACGACCTGATAATTGAAAACGGCCGGGTTGAGGGTGTATATGCAGGTGGGGATGAACTAAGATCCCATGCTGTTATTGCCTGTGATGGGGTGCTCTCATTAATGGCAGAAAAAGCGGGTTTGAGAAAACCGGGTTTGGCCAATCAGTACGGGGTAGGTTTTAAAGAAATAATTGAACTGGATTCTGCTCTGATAAACGAAAGGTTTGGCTTGGAGGGAGACGAAGGTGCGGCCCGCCTGTTTATGGGTGAAGTGACTCAGGGCAGATTTGGCGGGGGATTCCTTTATACTAATAAAGATAGTGTCAGCCTGGGAATAGTGGTGGGGATAAAAGACCTTATGGAAGGTCAGCCACCCGTTCAGGCGCCGGTGCTGCTGGATGAGTTCAAGCAAAGGCCAGAGGTAGCCAGATTGATTAAAGGCGGGGAAACCGTGGAGTATTCAGCCCATGCCATACCGGAAGGGGGACTAAAAGCCCTTACCAAACTATCCGGTGACGGGATTCTGGTGGCGGGAGATGCAGCTGGATTTTCCATGAATATTGGAGTAACTGTAAGAGGAATGGAATATGCCCTGGCCTCAGGATATTATGCCGCCCAGGCCATTATAAGGGCTAAAGCCAAAGAGGACTTCAGTGCGGGCAGTCTGGCCAGCTACGAGTCAATGCTCAATGAAAGTTTTGTCATGCAGGATTTTAAGAACTTTAGCGAAGCTCCAGAAGCCCTGGAGAATCATCGTATTTACAGCTATTATCCGGAATTAATAGGAAGCATTATGCGAGATATGTATAGCGTTCCGGACGGCAGCAAGGCCAAGCTGTATCCGACCGTGAAAAAATACCTGGGTATGGGCGAATTGTGGGCAATGTTTAAGGACATGCGGAAGGTGATGAAAATATGAGCGAAATCATAGGACTGAAAGCTAAACTGGGATTGGATGTTTTCAAACATGACAAAGAACCGCATATAAAGATTAAACCGGGTATGGAGAAAGATCCCCGCCTGAAAAGAGCGGTACTGGTATGTCCAGCCGGGTTGTACGAAGAAAACCAGGATGGTGAAGTAGAACTTACCATTGATGGTTGCCTGGAATGTGGAACCTGCAGGATTGCCTGCGGAACCGAAGTACTGGAATGGCATTATCCTACCGGGGGGGCCGGAGTACAGTTCCGTTTTGGATAAGTGCCATGCAAGCAGACGGTTCTTGACTTGCATAATAGTTCAAGAACTTTTTCTATGACCAAAGACAAATATTGACTCATGTGTAGAAAATAGATTTATGAATATAAATATAATCTATTGTATGTTAAGGGGGGTTACTGGGGATGAATATAGTCGTTGCCATGAAACAGATACCGGATTTGCAGCAGATAAGAATCCGTAATCGCAAACCGGTACTGGAAGGAGTACCTTCAGCTCTGGGGATAATAGATAAAAATGCCCTGGAAGCTGCGGTACTTCTTAAAGAGAAGCAGGGTGGGAAAGTAATCGTGCTTTCTGCCGGCAATGAAGAAGTAGAAGAGACTGTTAAGGAAGCTCTGGCAGCGGGAGCAGATGAAGGATTTTTAGTAATTGATGATGCGTTGGAAGGGGCCGATGGTAGTGTGAAGGCCTTGGTTCTGGCTGAAGCGATCAAGAAGATTGAAGATGTCGGGCTTATACTATTTGGAGAAGGTAGTGGAGATAATTACTCCGGCCAGATGGGTTCAAGAGTAGCCGAACTGCTGAGTCTTCCGCAGGTAGGTTATGCCCGCAGTATCGAGATTAATGACAGCAGTGCAGTAATAACTCGTTCGCTGGAAGATGGCGATGAGATAATTGAAGTGAGTCTGCCAGCAGTAGTTAGCGTATTGGGTGATATTAATGAGCCCCGAATTCCTTCGGTTACCCAGATTCTCAAGGCAGGCAGGAAACCTAAAGAAGTTCTGGAGTTGGAAGACCTGGAGGTTGATCTAACCGGCCTGCCGGAGATAAAGACGGTCAGCAACTTGGCGCCGGAGACCGACCGCAAGCAGGTTAAGGTGAGCAGCGTGGAAGAACTGCTGCAGGCACTTAAAACTGAAGGGGTAATATTGGGGGGAAGATAATGGCAGGAGTACTAGTATACAGCGCAAAACAGGAACTGGCTCTGGAGTTAATCAGCGCCGCCAGGAAAATCAATGATTCAGTTGTGGCAGTCAGTCTGAATGACGACAGTCTGGCCGAAGCTCTGGCGGCGGCTGGAGTAAAAACACTACAAATAAATAATCCCAACCTGACAGTGGCAGATACCGGAGCCTGTGCCGCAGCTATAAAGCAGGTATTAGATAAGGAAAACATAGATACCGTACTGCTTTCATCCGATCGCCGGGGCAAAGAGCTGGCTGGACGTCTGGCTCAGGCCATAGGAGCCGGATGTTTAACCGATGTGTCAGCTATCAATGTCGATGGTAGCAAGATCGAGTGTCAGCGCAATGCTCTGGGTGGAGCAACCATAGCTACCCAGTACATAGAAGGTCCTAAAGTTATTGCTATAAGGCCTCGTGCTTATGAGGCTGCAGGAGCAGGAAATGGCAGCGTGGAAGAAATCGAAGCAGCAATCCAAGCCACGGGAATTAAGGTAATCGATTTTAAGCCCAAAGCTGCTGACAGTGTAAATATTGAGGCAGCCGAGATACTGGTGGCTGTAGGGCAGGGTCTCAGCGATCAGCGGAAACTGGAGGATGTGCAGGCTCTGGCGGCTAAAATGGGAGGGGAAGTAGCCTGCTCCAAACCAGTAGCTACTGATAAGAAATGGCTTTCCGAGGAAAGGGTTATCGGCTTATCCGGCAAGAAATGCAAACCGCAGCTGGCCTTGCTATTGGGTATTTCCGGGCAGGTACAGTTCACCGTAGGCATACGGGATGCCCGGGTGATAGCCGCGGTAAATACAGATGAAAATGCGGCTATTAACTATATGGCTGACTATATCATGCAGGCCGACCTCCATGACGTTATCAACGAATTAAACGAAAAACTGTAATTGTAACAAGGCGACGGTTCTGTTGTTACACTCAAAAGGGAAAAAAGTGTAACAACAGAACCGTCC
>CAZBKS010000218.1:0-4624 GCA_964492475.1 uncultured Syntrophomonas sp.
ATATACAGAAGGCAGATGGGAAGATATGGTCAATTGAATTAGAAAAAGATTATGATGAAGATCTGGGCCTGATATTTGAAGATATACTGTTTGATCGGATGAAGGTATGTAAAAATCGCTGCATCTTTTGTTTTATTGACCAGCTCCCTGCAAAAATGCGTAAAACTCTGTACATTAAGGATGATGATTACCGGCATTCATTTCTATTCGGCAATTTCATAACCCTGACCAACCTCAGCGAGAAAGACTGGGAGAAGATTCTCACCATGAGACTCAGCCCCCTTTATATATCCGTACATGCTCTGCAGCCTGAAATCAGGTCTATGATGCTGGGAAACAGCCGGGCCGCAAGCATTAGAGAAGATCTGCTTCGCTTGAGTCAGGCCGGGATTGAGTGCCATACTCAGATTGTTGTCTGTCCGGGAATAAATGATGGGAAAATCCTGGAAGATACTATTGAAGGACTGGCAGAATTTTATCCATCGGTATCTTCTATTGGTATCGTACCGGTGGGCCTTACCGGTCACCGGCAAAAGCTGCCACGATTAAGAAATATAAGCCTGTCAGAGGCTGGACAATTAATAGCCACAGTAGATAGATATCAGCATAAATTCCGGCAGGGTCTGGGGTATGGACTGGTATATCTGGCCGATGAAATTTACCTTAAAGCCGGCCAGCCTCTTCCGGAGCAGGATTACTATGACGATTTCCCCCAGATTGAAAACGGAATTGGCATATGCAGGATAATGATAGATGAATTCGCCGAAGAAGAGGAGGATTTGCCTGCGAAGATAGATGAGCGGCGGGAAGTGTTCCTGCTGACTGGCGAATCTGCACTGGGTATATTGGAAAGAATCTGTGCTCGATTGAATCGCATTGAAGGTCTTTGTTTACGTATTATACCCGTTAAAAACTACTATTTTGGGGGACAGGTTACGGTAACTGGATTATTGACTGGTGTTGATATTATTGATGTACTGGGAAAAAACTATGCAGGTAAAGAGATTATAATTCCCGATATAATGTTTAGAGAGGGCAATGACACATTGCTGGATGATATGAAATTACAGGATATTAAGGAGGCCAGCGGGGCTAATATTAAAGTTATCCCGGCCACCGCAAAATCAATGATTGAAGCAGTGCTGGGAGACTAGATTCGTTTTCTTAACGATAACGAAGTGAAGAATCAGAGGGAGGTAAGTGCATGGCAAAACCTGTGGTAGCTATAGTAGGCAGACCTAATGTGGGCAAATCAACGCTATTTAACCGTCTGGTAGGCAGCAGGAAAGCAATTGTGGAGGATATTCCAGGTGTGACCAGAGATAGACTGTACGATAATACGGAATGGTCCGGCCGGGAATTTATAGTAATTGATACCGGTGGCATCCGTTTTGGGAAAGAAGAAGATATTTTTACCCGGGAAGTCAAGATGCAGGCTGAGCTGGCTATTGATGAAGCAGATGTCATACTTTTTGTAGTAGACAGCAAAGATGGTATAACTCATGAAGATGAGCAGGTGGCGGAACTGTTAAGGAGAGCAGATAAGCCGGTTATAGTAGCTGCCAACAAAATTGAAAATTTTGACAAACAGCTGGAATATTTTGAGTTTTACAGTTTGGGCCTGGGAGAGCCGATCCCGGTTTCAGCCATGCATGGGTTGAATACCAATGACCTTTTGGATGCTGTTATCAACAAATTCAAGCCAGAAAGCGAATGTAAAGAAGACGAGGATGCTATAAAGATTGCTATAGTAGGAAGACCCAATGTGGGAAAATCATCCCTGGTGAATTCCTTCCTCGGTGAACAGCGGGTCATTGTCAGTGAAATTCCCGGGACTACCCGGGATTCCATCGATACCCCCTTCCAGTATGAAGGCCGGAAATATATTTTGATCGATACAGCCGGTATTCGTAAAAAGTCTCGTATAACTGAAAAAACTGAAAGATACAGTATCATTCGTTCGCTAAAGGCTATCGAACGGGCTGATGTCGTCTTAATAATGCTGGATGCCAGCAGTGGAGTAATAGAGCAGGATAAACGGGTGGCAGGCTATGTTCATGAGCAGTCTAAAGCCAATATCATAGTAGTAAACAAGTGGGACTTGATAAAAAAAGATGGACATACCATGAATGAGTTCGATAAAGACATCCGCAGTGAATTGAAATTCCTGGCCTATTCACCCCTGTTGTACGTTTCTGCCTTAACCAAACGCCGGATATTTAAAATACTGGAATTGGTAGATCTTGTATCCGAGCAGAACCACCGCCGGATATCAACTTCTGAGCTGAACCGGGTTGTCAGCGAAGCAATCATGCTAAATCCTCTTCCGGGAGCGGGCAGCAAGAAACCTAAAATCTTTTACGCTACTCAGGTTCGTACAGCCCCGCCGACCTTTGTACTCTTTTCCAATCACCCGGAGCTGATTCATTTTTCGTATGTCAGATATCTAGACAACGTGCTGAGGAAAAACTTTGGGTTTGAGGGTACTCCGATAAGGCTTTTGCTGAGGCAGAATTCATCCAAAGAGTTTGCTTAGACAATTAAATATTGAAGCTGCATTATTTATAGATATAATAATAATACTGGAATAAAAGTATATTCTGATATAATCTATATTTTAGTTGTTCCAGGATGACAAGCAAAAGGGAGGGAGAGGAGTTCTGTGATTAAAGCACTGTTTTTTATGGCTTTATGTTATCTTATCGGTTCAATACCGTTTTCACTCATATTCGGAATGGCCCTGGGCAAGGTGGATATCCGAACCCGAGGCAGCGGAAACATAGGTGCCACTAATGTACTTCGTACCTCTGGCATAGCAGTGGCTCTGCTGGCATTGGCAGCAGATCTCTGTAAAGGCCTGGCTGCGGCCTGGATAGGTACCGCTGTGGGAGGACCAGTAATGGCTGGCTTTTGTGCAGCGGCGGTTATTACCGGGCATTGTTATTCCGTTTTTTTGAATTTTAAGGGCGGCAAGGGAGTGGCAACTGCGGCAGGAATTATGGCTTTTCTAATGCCTGATGTCTTTGTGGTGGTACTCATTATTTTTATCTTAATGGTTACCATCACCCGGTATGTATCAATGGGATCAATTGTTGGAGCTATTGCTTTTCCTCTGCTTACGGCTTTTATATTTCCCAAACCGCTTCCATATATTGTGATGAGCATATATATTATAGCACTGGTTTTGTACCGCCATAAAGAAAATGTTATAAGGCTTAAAGAAGGAAAAGAATCAAAAATAACTGACAAGTTTTAATAATTATTGTTGCACCGGATAATACTGAATTTCGACCAGGTGGCTCAGGAACCGGAGGTTTAATATGAACAAGCTTTGTATACTGGGAGCGGGAAGCTGGGGAACTGCTCAGTCCATACTGCTTACCCAAAATGGATATAAGGTCGTTATGTGGGCAGGTCCCGAAGACGATATAGACGCCATCAAAATAAACCGGGAAAACCAACGATACCTGCCCGGGGCGAAGATACCCGAAAGTGTAATAATAACCAGGGATATGGAAGAAGCAGTAGTAGGAGCAGCAGCTGTAATCCTGGCTGTACCATCCCAGGCAGTTAGAGTAGTATGTATTCAACTCCAGGATTACATTAAGCCCGACATGCTATTGATTAATACCGCCAAGGGATTGGAAATAGCCAGCGGGATGCGTTTGAGCCAGGTGGTAGAAGATGTGCTGGGTAAGAGTGTCAGCAAGCGTTTTGCGGTATTGTCAGGTCCCAGTCATGCCGAAGAAGTGGCTCGGGAGATGCCTACCGTAGTTACAGCCGCTGCATATACTAAGGAAACGGCTTTTATGGTTCAGGACATATTCATGTCCCCGGTATTCCGAGTTTATACCAATCCTGATGTGCCCGGGGTGGAACTGGGCGGAGCGCTAAAAAATGTAGTGGCTCTGGCGACTGGTATAGTACAGGGATTGGAATATGGTGACAACATAACCGCGGCCCTGATGACCAGAGGTTTGGCGGAGATGACCCGCATGGGCAGTGCTATGGGAGGAGACTGTCGTACCTTCAACGGTTTGAGTGGTATGGGAGATCTGGTGGTTACCTGCTGCAGCCGGCATTCGAGGAACCGGAGAGCGGGCGAACTGATCGGTAAAGGGTACAGCCTTAAAGATTGCCTGACCAGCATAGGTATGGTAGTGGAGGGAGCCCATACCGCAAGGGTTCTATATCATTTGGCCAATGAATTGAATGTGGATATGCCCATAACCAGAGCATGCTATGATATACTGTATAACGATATACCGCCTCGAAAAGCAGTGGAACAGCTTATGAAGCGGAGCAAGAAGCATGAGATTGAAGAGATCGTCAATGATACAGGAAACTGGTAAAAAAAGTGTGGTAAATACCACACTTTTTTTCTTTTCTGGTTATATTACCGAATATTGATAAATATATTTATAGTGTTATAGCGTAATCGATATTAAGGGGTATCTCAATTCGGAGGGAGGATGCCTTTTAAGTCTGGAACAAGGGAGGGAAAATGCTAAGTGGATAAAAATAGTGTATTGAATGATATTGCCGAACGTACCGGAGGCGATATCTATCTGGGCGTAGTAGGTCCCGTAAGAACGGGTAAATCAACATTTGTTACGAAATTTAT
>CAZBKS010000219.1:0-4620 GCA_964492475.1 uncultured Syntrophomonas sp.
CTCGATTTTTTTCTTAATTTCATCTACATTCATAAGTTTATCCTGACTCCAGAACAACAGGTCGCCCACCGGCATAAACTCAATAAACCTAATATGCAAGGGATATTTATGAGCGAGGGCTGCAAAGTCTAAAATCTCAGCATCATTAAAGCTTTTTATCACCACGATATTGATTTTAACCGGCTCCATACCCAGCTCCAGTGCTTGAAAGATAGCTTTACTAACTTTGTCCAGATTTCCTCCCCGGGTGATATATTTAAATTTTTCGCCCACCATGGTATCCATACTGAAGTTTACCCTTTTGAGGCCGGCATTTTTCAATTCTTCGGCCATATCGGGGAATAGCATGCCATTAGTAGTCAAAGCCAGATCATCTATCGTTGGCAAACCGGCAATATCACTTATCAGCTGAACAATATTTTTCCTGACCAGCGGCTCGCCTCCGGTCAGCCGAACCTTCCTGATTCCCAGACCTGAAGCAATCCTGATCAGCCTGTATATCTCTTCCAGGCTGAGTATATTATAATGCTCTATCTTGGTTATGCCCTCCTCCGGCATACAGTATCTGCACCTTAAGTTACACCGATCAGTAATGGAGACTCTTAAGTAATTAATCTCTCTTCCATAACTGTCCTTCATTGTATTCCCCTCCATGCTTGTCCTTGCTAAAAACATCCCAATTCGCAGCCATAGATTTTCAGACCGGCCTCATCACAAAGCTCTCCCATTCTAGCCAGCTCAATTTGTGCTTCGGCGGCAAATTTCCTGGCCTGTGGACAGCTTATCTTTCCACTCGGAAATTGTTCTATCAGTTTAGCAACTAATTCCTGCTGATTCATTATTTACAAACCTCCCTGATAATAAATAAAACCCTTAATAGGGCAAAATCAACTTATAAGTAATGACCGGGCATAAAGATTGTAAACTCTATCCTGCTCCAGGGCTGTCAATGTCATTAATTAATGAGCAGGTATACAACCTAATCCAAAAACATGTCCTTTGCTGTTCCATATCTCGAACTCTGTCGGTATTTAGTAAATATTATAATTCATTATACAACATATTTTAGTTCGGCTACAATTGACATTTGATGGTCGTCGGTCCGTAATAAAATCACAACTCAGCACTTCATACCAATCCTTCCCAATCTTCTGCCGTTTATAAATGGCATAGGATTTGCCTTCAACTATTTTTTATTAAACTAATAGGAGTATGGTATGATTAGATACAGAAACATGATCCTGGTTCTTTCTTAATAGAGAGGGGGTATAGCATGTCTTCACTGCAATGGATACTGGTGGCCCTGGTCAGCGGAGCCATCGAAGTGGCTTCAGCAGGTTTCTGGTTTTTATGGCTGGGAGTGGCTGCTCTGCTGGTAGCACTGGGAGTAAGTCTCAATATCCTGGTCAGCCTGGAAAGTCAACTGCTGATATTTGCTATGTTAAGTGCTCTGTTAATAATCTTTACCCGTCCCCTGGTAGTAAAATTGTTTAAAACCGAAGATGTTCCTACCACTGCAGAGGCTCTTGTAGGCCAGCACGGGATTAGTCTGAGCGAGATTAAACCCATGCACTATGGCCAGGTAAGACTGAACGGAGAAGTGTGGACAGCTGCCTCGGATGAGAACATTGCTGAAGGGACCCGGGTTGAAGTCAGAGGCATAGAAGGAGTTAAGTTGCTGGTAAAAATTTCTGAATAAGCAGCAATGTCGCCTTATACGAAAGGAGAGATTATAATGCAATACTTTGTTAATTCCATGCTGGTATTGTTTGTCATATTTATTGGCCTGACTGCCATAAAAATAATTAAACAATCCACAGTAGGCATTGTCGAGCGTCTGGGACGATATCATAAGACCGCGGCCCGGGGCATCAATGTGATAGTCCCCTTTATTGACCGCTTTCGGGCTATAGTAGACTTGAGGGAACAGGTAATGGATTTCCCGCCTCAGCCGGTTATAACCAAAGACAATGTAACCATGATGATCGACACGGTAATATATTATCAAATTACAGATGCTTTTAAGTATATATATGAAATTGCTTCTCCTATACCGGCTATCGAAAACCTGACTGCAACTACCCTCAGAAACATCGTCGGCGACCTGGAACTGGATGAAACCTTGACTTCCCGGGATGTAGTCAATACCAAACTCCGCTCTATTCTGGACGAAGCTACCGATAAATGGGGAATAAAAGTCAACCGGGTGGAATTGAAAAATATCCTGCCGCCCATGGATATCCAGAATGCCATGGAAAAACAGATGCGGGCCGAAAGGGAAAAACGCGAAGCCATACTCCGGGCCGAAGGACAAAAAACGGCAGCAATCCTGGATGCCGAAGGAAGAAAACAGTCGGCTATATTAACTGCTGAGGCCGTGAGAGAAGCGGCTATAAGAGAGGCAGAAGGACACCGGCAAGCCAAAATACTTGAAGCTCAGGGTGAAGCCGAAGCCATTCTCATGGTACAAAGGGCGTTTTCGGACAGTCTGGTTATGATCAGAGAAGCCCAAGCAGATGACAAAGTCCTGGCTTTAAAATCTCTGGAGGCACTGCAGGCTATTGGGGACGGACAGTCCACCAAGCTCATAATACCCGGCGACCTGGCCGGCCTCAGCAGTGTTTTTGCCGCACTCAAGGAAGTAGTGGCAGATGATAAAAAGCCTCTCAAGGCAGAATAAGTTCTCGTAAATAGTGTTTTAGCCACTGTTTTGCTTTGATCGAAAAAATCAACATGATGGCAGGCCGATGACAGGAGCCTTAACAGGATCACCATTAAAGGTTGCCATAGAGTTCGCACAAATATAAAGAGGCCCGCGATTGAGGCGTACTAAAGTACGTTTGATTGAGCGGGCTTCTAGTTTTTCAGTATTATTTTTGTACCAGGTTCGAAAATCCAATAATTGAAATGGTTTTGTTTATAGGTCTGAGACCGGTATGTTTCATATTGGTGATTTTTTATGCTGCATGTTCCAAGACACGGTTTGAACCAGGTGGTATCCAGCAATTCCAAGATTAGGAACGGTGCCTGCCCACCGCAGTCATTATATCACCACTTGCACTAATCAAATGAGTTGATAACGGCAGCAATACAGGCTGTACACAGGAATCATACCATCTCAGCTTAGTTTTGGAAAACTCCCTTAACCCATTGACCTTCCAATGTGGTGCCATTGGAAAGAGTCATTTTGCCATAGCCATGCATGAAACCTTCTTTAAACTGTCCCACATATTTGCTGCCCTCAGCGTAGACCATGGTGCCCTGTCCATCCGCCCAATTGTTCTTGAATTCCCCGGCGTAAACATCACCATTGGCAGTTTTCAGCTTTCCCTTTCCTTCGATTATGCCGTTCTTTACTTCGCCCTGGTAGATGATACCGGCGTCATCGGGCCAGGTAATAGTTCCGGTGCCGGTACATTCGTCGTTGGTAAAGCTTCCGACATAGGTCCGCTTGTCTGCCAGCAGCATATAACCCTTTCCTTCCATTTTGCCTTCCACAAAATCGCCTTTATACTGCCTGCCATCCGCAAAAATCTTAATTCCTGTACCGTAGGGCAGGCAATGCTTCATTTCGCCGGTGTACGAGCTGCCATCCGGCCATTGTATGCTGCCCTTTTCCCAGCCGCCGATATTAATTCCATTAACAAAGTCCCCGCTGTATTGTATCCCTTCCAGGGAGGTAAAAGTCCCCCTGCCATTGGGCAAACCGTCTTTGAACTGCCCGGTATAATAACCCAGTAGCGCTCCCTCCGCATAAATTTCAAATGATTCCTTTGATGAGCTGATAGTAATGGTCTGGGTACTGCCATCCCATTCCACTGTAGCTCCCAGGGCTTCGCTCACAAAGCGCAGCGGCACCAGGGTGCGGCCCTTGACAATTACCGCCGGAATATCCAGCTTAATGGCAGCATTATTAACATAAGCCTCCTGCTTGCCGATGGTAAGACTGACTACCCGGTTAGCCGATTCCTTTTCGGCTACTACCGTCTGAGTAGTACCATCCCAGTATACCTGGGCTCCCAGTGCCTCAAATATAGTGCGCAGCGGAACCAGGGTGCGACCGTGGAAAATAATGGGCTGCACATCGAAGGCCAGGTTCTGCCCGTCCAGTATAACCTGCGGAGCAGCACTGGCCGAAGGAACAAAAATGGCCAGCAGGGCCAGCACCAGCATTAAAATTACAGCTTTCCGCACATACAAACCTCCTCCGCATTCCGAGGGAACATCGCTATACATCCAGAATTATCAAACAAGTTTGCCTGGCAACTATTGATTCCACTACTAAAAGTAATATTTGTGATTTTAGATGCAAATATGTCGTGGTCGTCTTAGCACTGGAAACAGCAGCTGCTTGCCTCATAGTAAATGGAGCCCCGGGCAAAGCTATCTTCAGGGTTTTTGCATTACAATCACTATTATATTAACCCCATTATATATCAGTAAAATTAAGATGAACACCTCGCCGTACACTTATTGTTATTAAGCGGGGTCTCCCTTATCTCCTTCCTATGCTGCAACTCATGCAAATCCTTACCGTAAAAAAAGGGGGACGAGAATCAACTCGCCCCTTGAAAAATATATTTGATTATTCCTGAAATACTCCCTCAATCCACTTACCCT
>CAZBKS010000220.1:0-4619 GCA_964492475.1 uncultured Syntrophomonas sp.
GTCTCGGAAGAACCGTCCCCGTGTCTCAACCCGTTTGACTAAAGAATGATTATACGGGCAATAATTATGAGGAAGAGTTGTCCTTAACACTGGCGGTATGCTACAATAATATAGATTTTCAAGAAAATTTTATCATTATTATCACTGTGAACGGGACAGTAGACAAAAGCAGTCGCTATCAGCGAGCAGGGGACGGTGGAAGCCCGGCAGCGAGTTTTGGTTGAAGATCACCCGGGAGTTTTCAAGCCCAATAAAGATATATAAGGCTTGAACGTTGCTCGCGTTAAGAGTTCGGAGTGGTGCCTGTTTAAATCAGGTACTACAAGGGTGGTACCGCGGAAAATGCTTTTCGTCCCTTGAGGATGGAGAGTGTTTTTTACTTAATTGGTGAAATAAACTGGCGAGGTGGTTAATAAATGGCTAAGGGTAAGTATGATGCTACACTGAATTTGCCCAGGACAGACTTTCCTATGAGAGCGAATCTCCCTACCAAAGAACCTGAAATACTTCAGTTCTGGGAAGACAACGGGATATACGAACAGGTGCAGAAGAAAAATTCCGGCCGGGATATGTTCATCCTGCATGATGGACCTCCCTATGCCAACGGTGATATTCACCTGGGGCATACTTTAAACAAGGTTTTAAAAGATATTATAGTAAAACATCGGTCTATGGTCGGTTATGATGCACCTTATGTGCCGGGCTGGGATACGCACGGTTTGCCTATCGAACAGCAGGCTATTAAGGCCCTTGGAATTGATCGGCATAAAACCGACGTGGTTGAATTTAGAAATCACTGTCGGGAGTATGCACTAAAATATGTAAATATTCAGCGCGAACAATTTAAAAGATTGGGAGTTCGCGGGGAATGGGACAATCCTTATCTGACCCTGCAGCCTTCCTTTGAATCGGTGCAGGTCAGGGTATTCGGCGAAATGGCCAAGAAGGGGTACATATATAAAGGCTTGAAACCGGTATACTGGTGTGCAGACTGCGAGACTGCTTTAGCTGAGGCAGAAATTGAATATGGAGATAAGACTTCTCATTCCATATATGTAAAATTTCCGGTTAAAGATGGCAAAGGAGTAATACCACAGGATGCTTTCGTTATCATATGGACCACTACTCCCTGGACGCTTCCGGCTAATATGGGGATTTGTCTGCATCCCGATTATGATTATGTGCTGCTGCAGGTTGCCAATGAAAAATATGTAGTAGCTAAAGAATTACTGGAAAATGTGGCCCGGGAAGTCGGCTGGGATAACTATACCATACTCAAGGAGTTTAAAGGAGCGGCGCTTGAGAGAGCAACCTGTCAGCACCCCTTTTTCCAGCGTGATTCACTGCTGATGCTGGGTGAACACGTTACCCTGGAAGCTGGAACCGGATGTGTTCATACTGCTCCGGGTCATGGCGAAGATGACTTTTATGCAGGCAGAAAATATGGTTTGGATGTTGTTTCACCGGTGGATGACAGCGGTCATTTTACAGATGAGGCCGGAATGTTTGCGGGTCAATTTGTCTATGAGGCTAACAAAGGCATAGTCGCTGAGCTTGACCAGCTTGGACTGCTGGTTTACCATGGCAGTATCAACCACCAGTACCCCTATTGCTGGCGCTGCAAAGAGCCGATTATTTATCGGGCTACTGAGCAGTGGTTTGCTTCTATCGATGGATTCCGTGAGGAGGCATTAAAAGGCATTGATCAGGTGCAGTGGATTCCAGCCTGGGGACGGGAACGAATCTATAATATGGTTAGAGATCGGGGAGACTGGTGTATATCCCGGCAGAGAACATGGGGGGTTCCTATTCCCATTTTTTACTGTGAATCATGCGGCGAAGCAGTAATTGATGAAGAAACTATTGATCGTATTTCTAAACTCTTCGCTGAGCACGGATCAGACATTTGGTTTAAGGAAGATGCGGCTTTTCTAATCCCTGAGGGATACAAATGTCCGAACTGTTCAGGTACTGAATTCCGTAAAGAGACCGATATTATGGATGTTTGGTTTGATTCCGGTTCCAGCCATATGGCAGTTTTGGAAACACGTGACGATTTGCGCTGGCCGGCTGATTTATACCTGGAAGGCAGTGATCAGCACCGGGGATGGTTTAATTCCTCATTGTCTACATCGGTAGCTGTGCGCGGTATTCCTCCTTACAGGCAGGTATTGACTCATGGTTTTCTGGTCGATGAACAGGGGCGGAAACAGTCAAAATCTCAAGGAAATGTAGATGACCCGCTGAAGATCATTGGACAGATGGGAGCAGACATTTTGAGATTGTGGGTTTCATCAGCAGATTATCGGACTGATGTGGCAGTTTCAAACAATATAATAAAACAAAGTGCTGAGGCATACCGTAAAATAAGGAATACTTGCCGGTTTATCCTGGGCAACCTGTTTGATTTTGATCCAGCCCAGGACACGGTTGATTACGAAGAATTGACTGAGCTGGATAAATGGGCTCTGGTTAAACTCGAAAAACTGGTGCGCAGGGTAAGCCAGGCTTATGAAGAGTATGAGTTCCATGTGGTATTTCACACCATACACAATTTCTGTACCGTGGATCTCAGCAATATTTACTTTGATGTTTTAAAAGACAAGCTTTACTGCTCGCATCCGGATGATCCACAGAGGAAAGCGGCTCAAACCGTGCTTTATGAGCTTATCAATGCAGTAGTAGTGATGCTCACACCGGTTCTGGCCTTTACCAGCGAGGAAATCTGGACCCATCTGAAAAAACAGGGAGATCCGATCAGTGTGCAGCTGTTGGAATGGCCGGAGGCCAATGAGCAATATGCCAATGAAGATATCGAAAATAAGATAGATAAAGTGCTGATGGTAAGAGAAGTAGTAACCAAAGCCCTGGAAGAAGCCCGGATCAGAAAAGTTATAGGCCATTCGCTGGGAGCCTGGGTTACTATTTATGCCGATTCGGATTGGGCTGAACTGCTGGAAAAAACCCGGGGATTGGAGAAAATACTTATAGTTTCAAGGGCCGATGTAAAAGGTCAGGATGAGCGCACCAATGACTCACTGGCTCTGGATGAAGTGAAGGGTATCTGGGTAAAGGTACAAGCTGCTGAAGGCGCCAAGTGTGAGCGCTGCTGGATTATTGAACCTTCGGTGGGGACAGATACAGCTCACCCCACACTTTGCAAGAGATGCAGCGAAGTTGTATCCAGGCTGGAAGGATAGGAGGGAAGCAGGTGGAAGCAGGCAAAAGAGCTATAATCACCGTGCTGGGCCATGACCGGGTAGGTATAATATATGGAATATCCGGGGTGTTGGCCGACAACAATGTAAATATTCTCGATATCAGCCAGACCATATTGCAGGAATTTTTTACCATGGTAATGGTGGTGGATGTTTCCGAAAGCCTGGTGGAATTCGCCGAGCTAAAAGAACAGCTGACCGATAAAGGCAAGGAACTAGGCCTGCAGGTTAACCTGCAGCATGAAGATATATTCAAGTTTATGCATCGGATTTAAGGTCAGGGGACACACCTACCCTTGGTGGGCTTGGTGGCAGGAATGTCCCCATTATGTAGGAGGTTTTGTAGTGCCGTTTAATATAAGCAATGAAGAAATTCTGGAGACCTGGCGGATGGTGGAAGTTGAAAAACTTGACATCCGGACCATAACCATGGGCATAAACATACTGGACTGCCGGGATGCGGATGCAGATAAGACCGGCCGGAATATTTATGATAAAATTTGCCGCTCGGCCCGGGATTTAGTGAAAGTTGGGCAGGATATAGAAAAAGATTTCGGCATCCCCATCATTAATAAGCGGATTTCTGTAACCCCTATTGCCATGCTGGTGGACGGCTTCTCCATAGCTCAGATTATTCAAGTCGGTCAATACCTGGATCAGGCCGCCCGCGAAGTTGGGGTTAATTTTTTGGGAGGCTTTTCAGCTCTGGTTCACAAAGGTTATACCCGGGGGGCGCGGGAATTGGTTCAGGCGATACCCGAAACCCTAGCCTCCACCGAGCGTGTATGTTCGTCTGTCAATGTGGGAACCACTAAAGCCGGTATAAATATGGATGCGGTCTATGATATGGGCCAAATAATAAAGGGTACTGCTGAGCTGACCGCGGAAAGGGATGGTCTGGGCTGCGCCAAACTGGTAGTGTTCTGCAATGCAGTTGACGACAATCCCTTTATGGCGGGAGCATTTCATGGACCAGGCGAACCGGAACTGGTTTTGAATATAGGAATCAGCGGACCTGGAGTTGTTGGCAATGTGGTGAAAAATAATCCCGATTGCGGTCTGGGGGAATTGGCCAACCGGATTAAGAATACCGCTTTTAAAATCACCCGCAGCGGAGAACTGGTAGGACGGGTGGCTTCCAAAAGATTGGGAGTGCCTTTCGGTATTGTTGACCTTTCTCTGGCACCGACTCCGGCAGTAGGGGACAGTGTAGCTGAAATTCTGGAAGCCATGGGTCTGGAGAGGGTAGGAACCCATGGCAGCACAGCGGCCCTAGCCATGTTAAATGATGCGGTGAAAAAAGGAGGCGCCATGGCCTCTTCCTATGTGGGCGGACTTTCAGGAGCGTTTATACCCGTTAGTGAGGATGCCGGCATGATCGCAGCTGCGGAAGCAGGAGCC
>CAZBKS010000221.1:0-4605 GCA_964492475.1 uncultured Syntrophomonas sp.
ACACCGAGTTTACTGCCGACCTCACTATTATGGAAGAGGGAACCGAGCTGATCCACCGGGTCTATAATGCTCTGGGAGTTGAGGGGTTCGAAACCAGTGGACCACTGCCTCAGTTTACTTCCTGCTGCCCGGCCTGGATCAAATATGCTGAAGATAAATATCCGCATATTCTGCCACACATATCTTCGGCCAAGTCACCGCAGCAGATGTTTGGGCCGGTTGCAAAAACTTATGGGGCGTTAAAATTAAATGTAGATCCTGAAGACATGATTGTAGTATCAGTGATGCCCTGCACGGCTAAGAAGTATGAGTGCGACCGCCCGGAAATGATAGCCAGCGGTTTCAAAGACGTTGATTATGTAATTACTACCCGGGAATTGGCCGGGATGATTAAGGCTGACGGGATTGACTTTTTAAGTCTTGCAGATGAAGATGCTGATAAGTTTATCGGCCTGTCAACCGGGGCGGCTACTATTTTTGGAGCTACCGGCGGAGTAATGGAAGCTGCTTTGAGGACTGCCTATGAAATTCTTAGTGAAGAAACCCTGGAGAAGCTTGAATTTGAAGCGGTAAGGGGATTGGCCCCGGTCAGAGAAGCTACGGTGGAGATTCCGGTAAAGGCTTTGGGAAAGAAACTTCCAGTCCAGGTCTGTGTGGTTACCGGCCTCAAGTATGTAGACAAAGTGATCGAAGATGTCCTGGCCGGCCGAAGCAAGTATCACTTTATAGAAGTTATGAACTGCCCGGGTGGATGTATAAACGGTGGTGGACAGCCTATAAGACGAGATACTTATTAGAGAAAGGAGGATTTTCGTAAGTGGGTATTTTTAAAGAAAAGGAAGGCTTTACCAGGCGGCAGTTTTTGAAAGGTTCTGCAATTCTGGCGGTTACCGTGGTGGTTACTGGAGTATTTGCCAAACTTGGGGTAGATATTTACAAAGCAAGTGATGATTACATTGCTGAAAGAGCACAAGGACTCTATACCCTGGATGAGTCGATGGCCATACGGCGGTCGCATCAAAATCCGGAAATAGCACAGATATACCAGGAGTTCCTGTCTCCCGGGGGGGTAAACCCGCTTAGTGAAAAAGCCCATCATCTGCTGCATACCAGGTATGGGCAGGATATACCTGCTCTTATTGAGGAACTAGAACATCATGATGAAGATCATGCTGCTTAACAGGAGGATGAGAGATGAGTGAAATTAAGGGAAAAGTACTGAAGCATGACCAGCAGACCAGGACGATGCACTGGATACATCTGGTATGCTTTATTATCCTGGGCTTAACCGGAATAGGGTTTTACTGGGATATAAATTTCATCAGCAATATATTTGGCGGACCATCCAACGCATCGCTGGTGCACCGATGGACGGGAGTATTGTTTGCAGTGGGTCCAACTATCTACATTTTATTAAACTTTGAGCGATTTTCTAGATTTATTGATACCATATCAACTTTTACAAAGAATGATATCGGCTGGCTTAAATCAATGGGGGGTTACATACCCTTTATCAAAGCCGAGCACATTCCGCCTCAGGACAAATATAACGCCGGTCAGAAAATATTGGGTGGCTTGATCATTACCGGCTGCCTGCTGATAATCCTGACCGGGTTTCCCATGTGGCTGTGGCGGCACGCTTTATCGGCCGCCTTTTTATCAATTTGCTACAACATTCACTTCTGGACCGCGATAATTATGATTCTCTTAGTGGGCGGTCACTTTTTCCTGGCCGCGATTCATCCCAAGTCCAGAGTTGAATTTGCCTCAATGATGATGGATGGCTATGTAGATGCTGAAATCACTGCTCATCACAATGAAACTTGGTTTAAAGAACTGCAAAAAGCAGAATAACTTTAATATCACTTTCCCCTTCAATAGATATTTAGGTGTCAAATAGGCTGTACATTAAGTACAGCCTATTTGACTTCGCACCCAAGGGAATATTTTCACTCCGGTCCAGGGGAAAATAACATTAGTGTAGGACGCGAGGCACGGGGACGGTTCTTCTGCCTCGTTTTTTTGCAAACGATTAAAGAAAAAACGAGGCAGAAGAACCGTCCCCGTGTCTCAGTCCCCTCGTCTATGCGTCTATAAAAAGGAAAGGATGATTTTCGTGGATAGAAGCAGAGCTGAAGAAATAATGGACTCCCTGGGAGTTATTGAGGTAATTCATGGAAGTTCTCCGGTTTGGATTGATGGTTTGGATGGAGATATGGCCAGCATAGAATACCTTGATCGCTCAGTAAAGACCCGGGTTTCTCTGGCTGAACTGTATGAAAGTGAATGGTGAGATTGTTTATTTTCGGTTCTCTGAGCTCTCCGCCTGTTGATTTAAACCACTCTTAGGGATCAGGATTCACAATTTGCCCGGACTTTCATTGTCATACTACAATTGAGAGTAGTGACTTGAAGATTGGGGGAATCTGCCTGCCCCCGGTTATCTATACATCCTCGGTGTCCCAGGGCTTGAAACCTCTGCCGTATACTTCGACGGTGTCGGTGATGGTAATAAAAGCCTGGGGGTCCAGGCTGAAAATCAATTCCTTCAGGCGGGGGATTTGGGTCTTGCCGGTGGTTACCATGATTATATCTTCTGACTGCCCGGTATATGCTCCTTTACCGGCCAAGAGGGTACACCCCCGGTGCATGCGGTGCAGAATCGCGTCGGCAATATCATCGGACTTTTTGGATACAATGATTACAGTTTTCTTGGCTATTAAGCCGGAGATAACGCTGTCAATCATCTTGGAACTGACAAACATGGTTATAGCTGAATAAAGGGTCAATTGGATGTTGCTGGTAATAAGGGCGGCCATTAAGACCAGGCCATTGGTAACAAAAATGGTAGTTCCAAAGTTGAATCCCCATATCCGGTGCACGATACCGGCAATAATATCCATACCGCCGGTGGAACCCCGGTAAATCAAGGCCAGTCCTACTCCCAACCCGTTAAGAGTTCCGCCCAGCAGTGCGGCAAGAAGAATGTCATCTACTGCCAGCTTTATGTTAAGGGGTTCCAGAATGGCTAAAAATCCAGACAGGCTGATCATGCCGACAAAACTGTAGAGTGTGAAGCGCCTGCTGGCCAGCTTGTACCCAGCTATAAAGACTGGAATATTCAAGCCTATGTACCATAACCAGATAGGATAGTCGGAGATGAAATGCAGAATGATAGCAATTCCGCTCAAACCACCGGTAAGCAGCCGGGCAGGCACGATGACAAACTGTATGGCAACAGCGGTTATTAGAGATGCCATGATTATACCGGCAATATCTTTGAATGCAATTCGTTCTAAGGCTAACAATTTCGGCATATAATTCTCCTAACCTGCTTGCAGAATGGATACATGGCTGAGAAAATCATTGATATATTCTTATTCTATCATCTATGCATTTAAAAAACCTGTAAGGTATTACCATAATTAAGTGATAGATGAAAGGGTTCATTATAATGGTGAGACATGGGGACGGTTCTCCTGTCCGTAGACGAGGGGACGGTTCTTCTGTCTACGGACCCTTGTCTCACACTCAGAAAATGTAAAAGAGCCAGCATTGTGGTTTTATGCCAGCTCTCTTACGTTGGAGATTGATTAGGGTACATTGAGTACCTCCCTCGTGGATTAATCACCCTTTGGCTCTGGTCCCAGTTCCTGCCGATTCTTTTAGATTCCACCAGGATGGGTTCACACCCACTTGTCTGCTTTCCTTCTAAAATCTTTCAGAACTTTTTCTCTGCTTCCGGGTAATTTTCAGGATTGCCAGTTTCCCTTTCTTGCCTGGATTCTGCCTTTCTGTTTTGGGCTTTTCGTTCTCATTCAAGCGTAATTTTAGATTTTCTGCCGAATCTCTGAACTTTCATTCATCAACCGGTGATTTCCTGCTAAAATTTTCTTTTATAAGAACCAGCCTTCTTCTTCCAGGTGGGCCCTCAGGCTTCCAGTTTACCTTCATCCTATATATTTCATCACCCGCTCAGATCTGGTTTATGCTCCTACTTAAGTTATTTTTAGAGGTTTTTCCGTACATCTGAATTTTCATCCATATGTCCTTTTATGCCTGTAAAAATATACTTTTTGTAAGAACCAACCCCAATCTTTAGGGTGAATGTCAGGATCTAAATTTTACCTTAAATCCTGGTATTTATATTGTATGCATTGAAAAGGTAGTTGTCAATGAATTATCAGAAAATTTAGACATTAGTGATTGTTTTCTTTTTCATAAATCGGCAATTGTCCAAGAAAGTGTCAAGGAATTATCAAGGAAATATATAGATTTCCACGTAATTGTCAAATAGTGTTATTCTATGATGATGTACTTTCGATAAGTAAAATAGAGTGTATTGTGGTTGTATCGTTGAACTAGGACAATTATACGGTTCTTTTTCAGAATACCAATTACGCTAAAAGCAGTTCGAGCAGTGACGTTAATTACTGATGAACAACTGGCCGCTATTCAAAACTACTTGAACCAGACTACGTAAATCGCTGGTTAACGAGCAAACAAGAGATCCCTCCCACGGTTGTCTCTTGTGAGGCACGGGGACGGTTCGAGACCACTGAAAAACGCCTTATAAAAAATGACAATAATACAAATGAATACCTG
>CAZBKS010000222.1:0-4602 GCA_964492475.1 uncultured Syntrophomonas sp.
ATGGCCCCTCCGATAATTAATGCTATTAGTACATAGGACCGCATCTCACCCTGATTTATATACAACATACCCATAAACACTACCATGACCATCAGGACCCAGAATATTAGATCTAATATATACAGGTAAATTCTTGCTACCCTGGCGTTCCTGATCAACAGTTGATAATAATGTAATATAACCGCACTGCATAATCCCATAATCATGGTCAAAAAGAATGCTTCCAGCTGAAAGAATATGCCTGGCAAAATCCTCCTCCTTATTAACTCCCGGATCAAGAAACAATAGAAGCGTACCCTGGCTTCCTTTTACTTCAATAATCTGGAAAGTATGTTTTTGCCTCTGGTTTTTATGTCTTTGCCTTCTCGTTTGTATTCAATATTGATTATATTACCCTCTAATACTACTTTTCCTTGATCCAGGTTTAACATGCTGACGTGCAGCTGCTCTCCCAGCACGTAAAGATACCCCATCACAGTTTCCAGGATTATCTCCTCTTCATCGAAAGTGTTAACGTTCTCCACCCCCGATATTTCCAGGGTTTTTCGATCTAATAACATAAGAGCATGTTCGGACATTTTTTCCCCTCCACTCGTTTATTCAGGCTGCTATTATTTATCACCTGCGATAAGATTTGCTAATTAAAAATATGCTTTACAGGTACTTGTTTATGCCTAAAGTATTGTAAAAAACCTATCTGGACAGCGGGAGAGGAGTGGGCAGGGGGAAAGGCGATCAGGGAAAGTGCTGCATTACTCCCTATCACCAGACCACTGAGGCATCTCCAGAACAGATAATTCCACTGGATGAAGTCCGGCCGCAAACGCGCTTGAATACAGAGCCTCCCCCTAACCTACATTATGTGGAATAAGCAACACCCTGTAAGTTTACAGGGTGTTGCTTATTCCAGGATACGGTATAAGTTTTTCGCTTCAGCAGCCTTTACGTTATCTTTGACCTCCAGCACTTCAACTACTGTCTTACGCTGCCCTATAAAAATAGAGATGACATCTCCCTTTTCAATAACTGTAGAAGGCTTGGCAATTCTATCATTAACCAGTACTCTCTCATGCTCTGCAAAATCTTTAGCGACCGTTCTCCGTTTTATTATTCTGGATACTTTAAGGAACTTGTCCAGTCTCATTTTAATCTACGGCATCTTTTAGTGCTTTGCCAGCCTTGAATGCCGGAACTCTAGCGGCAGGAATGCTTATCTCTTCACCCGTTTGAGGATTGCGGCCTTTTCTCGCCTGTCTATTTCTAACTTCGAATGTTCCAAAACCAATTAGCTGAACTTTATCACCGGATTTTAAAGTTCCTTCTATGGTGGAAAAAAACGCATTCACAACTTTTTCAACATCCTTTTTGGTCATTCCTGTCCTGGTCGCTACTTCACTTATCAGGTCTGTCTTGTTCAAAAATTATCCCTCCTTCGCTTTTATAATATGGCTATTCGCTGTCATCCTAAATTTTCCTGCTTATCAGTAAGAAAATATTGCATAATCACCGTATTTATATAAACTACAAGCCTTTGGCCTTGGCTTCCTCCCACAAAATATCCATGGTTTCCAGATCTACCTGGCCCATGATTCCTCCGCTGGCCTTGATTGCTTCTTCTATATAATTAAAACGGCGGATAAACTTATCGTTAGAGGATTGTAATGCCTGCTCGGGTTCAATATTATTTAATCTGGCTACATTAACCATAGCAAACAGGATATCTCCCATTTCCTCCTCCTGGTCGGTATGGTTTCCGGCATTATTGAACTCCTCTATCTCTTCTTTAAATTTCTCGATGGCTCCTTCCGGGGATGGCCAGTCGAAACCTACCCGAGCCGCCTTTTCCTGCAGCTTTTCAGCTCTCATCAAGGCCGGCAGCATGTTCGGTATGCCTGCCAGTACCGTTTTCTTGCTCTTTTGTCGTTTAAAATTTTCCCAGTGGTTCATAACGTCTTCACTGGACTCCAGAGTCATGGAGGCAAATACATGTGGATGCCGCTCGATCATCTTGTTGCTTACCGTCTTAACTACATCAGCAAAATTAAAATGGCCGGCTCTCTCAGCCAGAGCGGCATGGAAAACTACCTGCAGCAATACGTCTCCCAGTTCTTCCCGCAGATCGTTCATGGAATGGTTTCCAATAGCTTCAATAACTTCATAACTCTCCTCAATCAAATACCTGCTTAATGATTCATGGGTCTGTTCCCTATCCCATGGGCACCCCTGCGGACTGAGCAGTTTATCCATTATCATAATAAGCTGGTCCATCTCTTTAGTACTGCTGTCCATCTGCTGTATTTACTCCTTTCTCTGGAAACAAATTTCCTGTTATACCCGGCTCATTTTCTTTATCATTTTTATATCAAATTCTTTTAACAGGATGAGCAGTATCCCATATATGCCGACACCGACCGTAATAGCCAAAAGAGTTGCAATGTGGGAGTTAATATCTGCCCCCACCAGTGCGCCAAACACCAGCTTGACAGATATACCCATTATCAGGGTAACCGCAGATACTTTTACAAGTCTTTTAATTTCGTACTGAATACCGGTTAATTTTTTTAAGTAAATCATATTAAGCATTGATCCCACCAAAAAGGCGGTTACGGTACCAATGGCAGCACCTTGTATATTAAGATGAGGCACACTGGTAAGGGTGTAATTTAATATTACCTTTAATATACCGGTAATAACCAGATTGCGCATGGCTATTTCCGGTCTGCCAATTCCCTGTAAACCTGCACTGGATAGCTGAAAGGCCGCTAACACGATACATGAAAAAGCCAGGGGTTCAAGTGGTATACCGGCTTCTGGAGTTGCATACAACAAGTCGCAAATGGGAAAAGCCAGGGTAAATAATCCGGCAGCACAGGGCAGGGATATAATCATTCCAGCCCGTATTCCATAATTAATCCGGTCCCTTAATAAATGATTGTCCTGCCTGGTCAGAGCTTCAGAAACCGCGGGAACCAGGCTGGTAGCAATGGCTATGGTGAATATGGTAGGAAGACTGATCAGCACTGCTGCCATGCCGGATAACTGGCCATATAATGCAGTTGCCTGGGAGGTGGTATAGTTTAAGGCCATTAACCTCCCCGGTACAATAACGGCATCCAGCATCTGCACCAGGGGTAAAACTACCGCACCGAAAGAAACCGGTACTGCCAGGGTCACCATTTCCTTGGCCAGCTCCATAGAGGAACTTCCGCTGTACAGCAAAGGCGCTGATTCTTTTTCATTCCCCCGGAATTTAAAATAGAATATCATTAAAACGATCAGGCCTGCTATTCCTCCTACCACCGCTCCAAAGGTGGCCCCGGCAGCTGAGTAAGCCAGACCCCGGGGGAACAGGTAAAAAGCTAATATGAGTACCGCACTTACGCGAAACATTTGCTCAACTACCTGTGATACAGCGGTAGGAACCATTGATTGATGCCCCTGAAAATATCCCCTGAATACCGACATTAATCCAGATAATAATATAGCTGGAGCGACCGCCATGATAGGGTAATAGGCCCGAGCATCTTTTAAAATGCTGGTGGCAATAAAACCTGCTGATTGCATTACCAATATAGTTAACAATAAACCGAAGAAGAACAGTATCATAAGCGATACCCGGAAGATTTTCCGGCTATCCCCCTTATATCCAGCAGTTTCTTTTCTTGATACCAGAACCGAAATGGCAACCGGTACGCCTGCGGTAGCCAGAGCCAGAATGGTAGTATATATTGGATAAGCCATCTGGTATAAACCCATGCCTTCTCCACCCAGAAGCCTGGCCAATGGTATGCGGTATATGGCTCCCAAAACTTTGCTTATGGCCCCGGCAATACTTAATACCACCGCCCCCCTTAGAAAGCTCTGCCTCTTATCCATATCTTTCCTCCCCGTTATAATGAAATATATTATATCACAATGACTAATCAACTGCTTATCAGCAGCCTGGAAATGTATGGTATAAAATAAAATTTGATTTCCCGGCCAAAATCACAATTGCTGTCTTGCCTGCTAAATAAAGAAGCAAACCAGATCCGCATTTTAACAGCTTATGCTTTTGACAGTGAAATCAGACTTTTCTTATTCATTGTATTACTTTTGCCGGACCTGCAGTAATATATTATCACAATAAAGAAGCGATCTTAATAACTAAGACCGCTTCTTTTACCAGCAGTTATTACTGTTCCATTTGCTTGGCAAGGAATCCCGCAGCTGTTTCTGCCAGCTTGATTTCCATATCGCCAAGTTTGATGCCAGGCTCTTTACTTACCAGTATTACTGCACCGATGGGATCTCCCTGAGTTATAATGGGAGCAATAACCTGAGCTTTAAGAGTATATTCTCTATCGTCATTTTGAATTACATGCAGGTTTTCATCATCGGGGGATTCAAGGTCATTCATTATCAGGGTAGTACGTTCCTCCAGAGCTCTTTCCACTGCTTTGCCGATACTCTTCCCCAAAAACTCACGCTTATTCGCTCCCGAGAGTGCTATAATTACATCTCTGTCAGCAATCATAGAAATGTGACCAATGGTCTCGTGCAGCGAATCTGCATATTCTTTAGCAAAATCCCCCAGTTCTCCAATGGGAGAATATTTTTTTA
>CAZBKS010000223.1:0-4601 GCA_964492475.1 uncultured Syntrophomonas sp.
GCGAGCCCCATGGACGGGGCGAGAGTGACGCTCCGCACGGATGCGGAATTGGAACATCCCCCTGGAACCGCAAGACGAGGAGTTGGTGTTTCTCATGCGGAGTCTTGGCGACAGAATATTTATGCATCCAAGCCAGCGCATTATACCTTTTGCAGTGGAATCATATTATGTATCTATTGATCCATTCGTCTAGCGTGTGCCTTATACATCCAAGGAAGAATATATCTTTCTATATACATTTATGTAGTCTCCCTTAAGATAATAGGCAAATAAAAAGAGGCCTGTATGCAGACCTCTTTATAATTATCAATCTCACCTGTTTAGTATCTGTTTCTCCTGTTCCGGAAACAATCCCGACAATATATCGGTCTATCTCCGCTCGGTTCAAAGGGGACTGTGGTCTCCTGACCGCACTCGGCGCAAATTGCCTTGAACATCGGACGGTCTTCCCGGAACCTTTGTCCGCCTCCGCCCCCGCTATTGCCTCGCGCCTGTTTACGGGCTCTTCTGCAATTTCTGCATCTGCTGGGTTCATTTTCAAAACCTTTTTCTGCATAAAATTCCTGTTCTGATGCTGAAAACAGAAACTCTTCTCCGCAGTCTTTACATATTAGATATTTGTCTTCCATATTCTTTTATTATCCCCTTTCTGGAAATGTAACCCTCGACTCATTCACATCTCCATTAAGGAGAATTGATTGTGTTAAGGCATGTTAAATATAATTCAGAATAGACACAATGTCAAGTCGATACAGCTTTAATGATTCCCCTTTTTTCAAAAGAATATACGCTTTAAAATTATTAATTATCTCCCGCTGAAAAGCTCCTGATCATATAATAAATATCTAAAATATGCAAGTGACTTTTGGAGTAACATGGAGCAGATAGCTTGCGAGGTTGAATGAATAGAAGATGTGAGCTCTGTGGTTGGCGCAAGGAGGCAATTGAGCGCGAACGCACATCTGCGTTGCACCTTCTGAGTCAGGAGACAAGCAGTTCGAAGCCCATGCAAAACTTTATATTCATACCGGCGATAGTTTATCTATCTAGCCATGGTGCCTGTCTTTTCTCTCCATTGATCAATTTTTACACATTTACTATCCAGCATTTGATTGGAATTATTTACGGCAGAGCACAAATTGTCAATTTCCGTACCCGTTCCGATACTGAAATTCTCCAGATTACTGCGCAATCCATTAATATCTGATTGCACAGCTTTATGTTTCTCCTCTATTTTACTGAATTGGGCCTCCAACTGCCGCTGGTTCAGCTGAAATTTTTCCTTGAGACTGTATGCCCATTCACTAAATTGGGACATGTCTTTTTCGATTTTTTCGGCCCGGGAACGCTCATGATTGAGCTGCTGCTGTAGTTTATCGTTAATATCGATCTGGACTTTTATATTGTCCAGCTGCTTGTATATCACATCAACTTCTCCCTTAAAATTCATAAGACTTGAATCGGCATGACCGGAACTTTCCCGGACATCCTTCAGCTCTTGCTCTAACTCCTGATTTGTTTTTTGATACTCTTCGGCCATCCTTCTGTTTTCAATTAATTGTTCTTCCAATTGCTTAATATTTGCGGCCTGAGTTTCGATGGTCTCTTTACTGCTGATTACCCTGCTTCTTTCCGACTCCAGCTCTTGTTCTAATTCCTGGCTTATTTCAAAATACTGTTCGCTGGTCTCGGTATTTTCAACTAATTGTATTTCCAGTTCCTCAATCATTGCGTTCTGAATCTTAATAGTCTCGTTACCGCTGTCTAACCTGCTTCGTACTAATTCCAGTTCTTGCCTTAAATCCTGGTTTTTTGCTATTTCTTCCTTAATCTTAATCTGGTTTTTCTTTTGAGCATCTTCAATGGCAGCTATCTTCTGCTGGAGTATGGTCACCTTTTTTTCAGCTGAAGCAGTCCGGTTTTTTTCAAACTCATATTTACGCTCCAAATCCTCCCCCAGCTTAATCTGCTCATCCAATTTATTCTGGTTCGATAATTTTTCCTGCTCCAGAACGGCAATCTGATCTATATAAATGGTTTTTGCATGGTTATATTCTGCAATATATGAATTTAAACGTTCCAGTTCCTTTTCCAGCAGCAGGACTTGTTCTGATAATTGCTTACGCTCCTCCTCCAGTCGATGGTTTTCACTCATCACCCGGTCAAATTCTATATTATTAAGCGCAGCCTGGTCCTGGCATTCCTGCATGTACAGGGCTGAATCAGCAGCAGTCTTATCAACTATTTCCTGCAGCCTGGCCTTCTCCTCCTGGCTTTCCTTCTTGAAACGCTCATATTCCTTGAGCAGCTTTTCTTTAGTATGTTGAAGTTCTTCAATATGATGGCTTAGTTCATCTTCAACCATTTGAGATTGATGTCTTAAGCCATCTATGTATTTTATTACATCTTCCTCGCTTAACCCGCCAATTACCTTCTTTCGAAAATCCGATTGAAGTGACAATTTTTCCAGGTTGTTTCTCAGCGCACGCAATTTATCTTCATTATGGGGAGTGAGACTATCATCCATAATTGTACCTCCCATTAATGCAAAACACTACTTTGGTCTTATGTATACATTTTATTATAAATAATATGAAACTTCTATAGGATTATAGGCCTTTTACACCTATGACTTAAGGGCGGTTTCAAATTGACGTCCGAGATGTTGGACCATTGTTAATTGTGTATATGTGTGGGATTCCTATGCCCCGTCCATGATTTATTATTTTTAGACCCCACATAGATGGAATCCTCGGGTGCTCGGGCTTATTGCTTGTATGGCAGTCGGTGAGAGAAATCAAGTGTCATTTCATATCCCAAACATTCGGATAATAAATTTGTTAATGATCGTCGATATGGGAGGCAACTCAATCCCCATACCCAATATTACACTAAGAATAAGACTCATGAACCAAAAACTCGAAAAAACGATCAAGTCCCTCCACCAGTGCCTTCGCAGCAGGGCCGGAATTTGCCATAAGGCAAGTATGGTAAATACAATCAACAATTGCTCTATCATATGTTTATCTCTCCTGTTTGGGGCAATTTTCGTAATCTGGCTGTGACCAGCGTTATGAGCGGAATTCCGATTTGAAAAGGAACGGCATAGATTGCATATCCTTTATTTGCGAACTCAAGCATTTCCAAAGTATTCCCTACATTGGTTAGAGCAAAAATCACCATTAGTAGCCCTATCAAAAGAGTTATGGGGCGGTAGCTGTGCAAATTGAAAACCTGGGTCAGACCCAAAACCGTTCCACATAACAGAATTGAGACTTTGATAAATCCCATGGTGATTAAATTAACGGCCACCATAACCTCCACACGTGTGAGGACATCCCCAACTTCGATTGCCTGCGCTGCAAGGTAGGATGGATAATTGACAATTGTCACCATTTGTCCCAATACCGCAGCATTTCGTGCAACTATCATGGTTAGAATAAATCCGGCTATCAGCAAACCCCGGGCCACAGCAGCAGGAGCTTTATCTGGTTTTTCAACAAAAGCCAGCACCATCAAAAATGCTGCTGTTTCCGCAAAGGGAAAACATGCGGCCCGGTGAGCTGCAAATAGCAGGTTCCCCACCGGCACATCCAGAACCGGCAACAAGTTATTCAGGTAAATATGCGGAATAAGCAAAATCGTATCCATAAACACGACCGCAAGAGTAATCGGCACTAAAATCAAGCTGCATCTGGCCAATGCTTCGATCCCCCGGCCCACCGTCGAGGCACACACCAGCATGAGTAAAAGAAGACCCACAATTTTAGGAGTGGCAGGATACACTTCCAATTTAAAAAACCGTATATAATTACTTAAAACCAGTGCCCCCAGGTGAAAAAGATACCAGATGAATAGAACGGATATGCACTTGCCCAGAATCTTTCCGTAGACCAGAGAATTTATTTCTATAATCGTCTTACCCCTGAATTGCCTGGCCAGGGCCGTGAATATCCAGGCTATCAGTAAGCCTTCCATCAATCCCAGAGCTACCGCAAGCCAGGCATCGTGTCCGGCACCCTCGCCGGGAGAAATAATGAGGGAAGAACCGAACACAAACCCTATTATTAAAGTACTTAGCTGAAAACTGGATATTTTACCTTTCTCCAAAAACATTGATCATACTCCTGCCTCTTCATTAATCATTTATTAATGCTTGGTTGATCTCCCCGATTTCATTCAGATGAGTTTTCACCTTTACCCTGACTTCAATACCGGTATAAATTTCATCCCACCTCGGTTTCAGATCTTTCCATTCCTCCTTATATTTACGATGAACCGCTTCTCCAAACCCAAAGATATCTGCATTTAAAGTATAGGATTTCTCCACTGCTGACATTACCTGACTTTCGATCTCTTCAGCCTGGTCCTTTTCTAATTTCAGCAGGATGTCGGAAGTCAGATCCTGCCTGACGTTATATTCCACCAGGTTGAACCTTTCTTCAATATCAATATTTATTATAATTTTGTCGCCCTGCAGCTCAGGAACGATTTTGCTTTTAGCCTTAACAATCTCCAGGCTCGCTTCCGGAAGCATTACGTACCCTTTTTGGATCTTGTTAATGGCCCATAGAAGACCACTTGACTCGCGTTCGTTCAAC
>CAZBKS010000224.1:0-4600 GCA_964492475.1 uncultured Syntrophomonas sp.
CAATATCGTCAATAGTTTTAGCAGATGCTTCATTAATAGTGGAGCCTTCAAGAAGATAACGCTGTTTTCTGCCGGTAACCTTCATATACATCCAACCCAAGGATTTATTTTGGCTTAGATGATCTTTGATTTCTATTAGATCTCCTTTTAGCTGCACCAGGGAAACATTGCCCGGAATTTTTATATTAAATGCAGCCAACTGCCGGTTCAGATTTATCAAGTCTGAAATTCCACTCTGGCAGTCATCAAATAAACACATCCAGGTTTCTTTACGCTGACCGCCTTTGGATATATCATTCAAAATCTCCATGGCCCATGAATTCTGAAATTGTTCCAGTTTTGCTATGGAATAATCAGCCAGAGATATGTAAGTATCAATATGATCGTGAAGTTCATGGGTGTTTTTCCATATTGAAATTTTACCTCTTGATTTTTCGAACCTGGCATGTTCATCGTTCCAGGATGCAATTATTTCTTTAAAGGCCGACGGGGACAGAACATCCTTCATATCAGGCCGGTTTTCATTGAGCGCCTCTAAATCAGCGGGTTTCAATTCTGCCGCCAAACGGTAAAAATCCCGGACTATATGCTCCTCCGGCATCTTGGCAGAAAAAGCAATACTGTCCGGCATCCAACCATGCTCTTCATTATCGCTGATCCATTGAGCAATCTCACCCGGCAGCTGTTCTCGCCCATTAAAATCTGCTCTGGTATTTTCCCGGATGGCTGCCTGTTTGAGTTTGTAATGCAGTTCAGCCAACGTATTCCGTACCTGAAATAAATCAGAATTAAGTTCACTCAATTCCTTGCGCAGGTTATCGGGATCAAGAGTGAGGTTTTCCGATATGGAACGTATTGAGTTTTCGATTTCCTTGATGGAACTGGAATCCCCTCCGGTAACCGAAACGCAAAGAGGACGCACATTAGCCGGTATCTTATCCGACAATACCCTGAGTGCTCTTTCAGTATGACTGGTTACCAGGACTCTTTTGCCATGGGCCAGCAGATGGCAGATTAGATTGGCTATAGTATGGCTTTTGCCGGTTCCGGGCGGGCCCTGAACTGATACTCCGTAACTATTGACCAGCCTTTTAATAATCTCCTTTTGTTCATGGTTGGAGACCAGCGGAAAGAATATCTCTTCTCCGAGAGATTTCCATTCCTCCTTGGTTTGCTGAACCATGTCCGGCGGCAAAATATTATTCAAATCTTCTTCGGTGGTTAGGGCTGCAATTAGGGGGGGAATCGGATATCCCTGATCGATGGCATCGATAATGCCGTTTAATTCGAGATGCCATTGACGCATTGCCTTGTTCCTGATATATAGTGCTGAAGTATTATATATAACGGGTTCGCTGGAGGAATAATTGGACTGCTTCGATTCGTTTCCGAATCTAACGCTTCCGGTAGGGCTTAAAATATTAACGAATTCCTCACATAACGCCTTAAGAATTCCGGTATCCAAAGGATTAATGTCCTCTTCCTGTACCCGTTTCCCCAGAGCAATCAACCGTTCAATATTGGGTACATCTATACCATTCAGCATGTCCAGTTCCAAGGCAGTACCTTTTCCTGTGGGGATTATTTCAAAAATGCCCCGATCAGCCCGATATACCAGTTCCATGCGGGTTACAAATATGTGCCGGTTAATCGATTGGCTAGCATGTCTCCACTTAAACAACCCATGGCCCCATACCAGTTCAATTATTTCATCCTCCCGCTGGAAACGCTGATTCAGAGAAAACAGTTCCCCATACAGCCTTTGTATTCTATATTTGGGTAGCATGGCTTCGGACCACCGATCCCAGGAAGCGATCCATTTCCCCCATGCAGCCGTTCTATCCTCAGATTCTTCAAAACGGATTTCCCTATCGGTTTGTTTTTTACCAGGTATATAACCGGGACGATTTTCCGGATTTTTAATATCTCCATTTAACCAGGTCTGTAATATCTGAGGGGGCGCCGGCGGAGAAGTTACTTCCTGCTTGTGTAACTCCAACCAGGCTTCATCATTTCTTCCGTTTCCATACAGGAAACATCCCTCAATGAAAGGAATGTCTTTCTCCCACCAAACCGGGGAATACTTATTCATATCCCTTTCCACCGGGGATGACAAATCTTTTATGGCCAGCAGATATTCGAATATCTGCCGGGCTTTATCTCTGATTGATGACATTTGGGCCTCCCGGAATAGTAAACTTTATTTTGACGAGCTATTAGAATCAAGTATTATGCTTTTTCACATGATTTAAACTATTGCAATCGAATGATATCGCTTTTGCAACAATTCGTCCCAAGTTTTTTCGCCGATTTTATTATACTCACCCAGCATTTGCTTCAAATCATCATCCACGAGTGGGATAATCAACCCTCTTTCATCTTTATAAGTATCGCTACATCGTTTAAGAAACAGTTCAAAATCGTCTATAGTTCTACAAACTACTAGGCCTACTTTTCCTCTATTTGGACTAAACCGTCCAGACAATTGATCCAATTCCGGATTACTGATATCTCTAGAATAATTCTTACACTCAACCATAATAAATTGGGATGGTAAACCATATGTGTTACTTAATCTGAAGAAAAATCCTGATTCAGCACAATTGTCAAATGTTATATCTATTCTTTTTCTTCCGTCATGTATTTTTTCTTCAGCAATAGGCGCACACAAAAAGGGATAAAATAGCAATTCCAATATTCCCATAACGGTTCTGTGATAGATAGTAGCATTTTCAGTGCCAGGCGAAATTGAATCTAATCGATCAATCAAGTATTTACACAAGTCTTCTACATTGTTTATCTCTATATCAGAATTTTTCACTTTTATTAATTTTTTTGCCGTATTTTTTTTAAAATCTTCGAATACGTCCGGATGATCATGAGTAAATTTTGCAAGCCAATCCTTATCTATTAACTGACTATTTTTAATATCATTCGTGACATCTTTTTTGGTGACATATTTAGTTTGATATTTATTTCGCCGTCTTTTAACTAGATGAGAGTTAATCCTCAGATGTTCATTTTGTAGAAAATTTAATACGAAATGCTGAAAATACTGTTGGGTGGTGTATTCTTTGGAAAATGATACAATTCGTTTTGGTACAAGTATTATTTTTCGGTTATCAACAATCAACATTTCTGTATACTCATTCTTCCATTCAGAATCTCTTCTATCCCAATAAAATCCTGAAGGGACACTTGAAATCAATGGAATACCCCAATTTCTACATTGTGCTTGTGTATATTCAATTAAATGCTTTTTGATAATGTTAGCCGTCATATCGGATATTTTGTCTTTATCTACATTAGGAACAAATATCCTAAAATCTTCGATATCCTCCATAATTCCAGTTGCTAATGCTTTGCTCTCTAACAGACTTTTTAATATCTTTTCAGCATCTGTTGGCCCCATCCCATTACCTGCGGGTTTATTTCGTGACAGCCCAAGACAAATTTCATTGGTCTCTCCTAAATGACTGAAAAGCTCTTGCGCAGTTTCAATTTTCCCAGCTCTCAACATTCTGAGTAAGAAACTAAAAAAACTTTCTAGCGTTCGATGGGCATTTATTGCAAATGGAAAATCACATTTAGAAATAAAATATGGGTCTAAAAAAAGTGGCAGATCCTTCTCAATTTCAATATCAACAAAATCTAACTCATACTGTGATTTGTTTAATTGAAAGATCTCGCTAATTTTCATTTGCTCAACACCTTCCTTGTAAATCTATTTAATGTTTATAATATTCAACAACTCTCGTACATTAAGATCCATGGGGTTGTTAGTCCCTAATTCTCCACGGAAGGCGCGAGAGAGAATTGATTTTTTCATCAAGTCGATCTTTTCAATAACTTCACAAAATTCTTTTGCATATTGATCATTTTTGAAAAGATCATCTAGAATTCGAACGATTTCTAACTGTTCATGTTTGGATGGCAAACTGAATACAATTTCTCGTAATCCTTTTATTGGAACAGTTAGTTGTGCAGTTCCTGTTGCTATTTTCGTTGCTTTATCATATATATCATTTGTTTGTAATAAATACCATAGATACTTAGAATCAATACTTTGAGGTTTAAATAATGCAATATGCCTTTGAAAGCAGAATGGTAATTCTATATCCACAAGAGCTGGAATGCCGTATGAACCAACAATTGAGTATAATACATCACCAACCATTGGTTTGCGACTGTCTGACAATCCGTCAAAATATGCTTGTGAAACGAACCTGGTATTGTCAAATGACAAAACGCCTTTGTTAATGTTTGAAATCACTAAGAACGGTATACCATCTGAGCTTTTAGGGGGTGGCATATGATCCCCATCATATATACTTTTACAAACCTTCCCAAGTGTTGTCTTAATCCAACTCTCCATCCCTACACCATTCTCTCCCCGCCATTTTTCAGTCAATTCGCCGGTGAAGGCTTTATGAAGAACAGCAGCTTTTCGGTTTTCATTTGAATCAAGGGCATTCTGAATCAGCTCTTTGGCTTGGTCGAGTTTTTCGAAAAGGCTTTCAATTCGATCTACGATTCGTTGTTGCTCGGCAAGAGGCGCTAATGGAATTGGGTAATCTTGAACATATTTAGGTTGTGCACG
>CAZBKS010000225.1:0-4582 GCA_964492475.1 uncultured Syntrophomonas sp.
AATTTATGAATACTACGGGAATGGCCTTAAAGATTTTACAGGGTAATCTGGAAAAGATCAGTGACACGCTGGAAGATGCAGTTAAGAGCAAGCAGGTTGGTCTGTGGATTCTGCAGTCCCAGGAAGCAGAGCGCCGTAAGATAGCCAGAGAACTGCATGACGGACCGGCTCAGACCATGGCCAGTATGCTGATAAGGTTGGATTTTGTACAGCGGCTGTGGGATAACGACATAAGTCGTATTAACGAGGAACTTGATAATATTAAGAAAATGAGCCGAGAGAGCCTGGATGATGTAAGACGTATTATGTTTGATCTGAAACCGGCCCTGATTAATGAAGAAGAATTTTACTATACCTTAAAAGACTATTTTAGGGATTTCCAGATTAAATATGACTTTGAAATAAATTTTGTAATGTTCGGCGAGAAGAAAAAATATGATATTGCTATGGAAAGTGCCATATTTAGATTAGTACAGGAAGCTATAAATAACGTACGAAAACATGCCGGAACCAAAAAGGCCATGGTTAAACTGGAAGATAACGGGAAAACCCTGACCCTGGTAATCAAGGATGAAGGCAGCGGGTTTGACGCGGACCAGCCGGACCCGGATAAAGAAAGTTATGGAATCATAGGGATGAAAGAGAGGGTACAATTACTGGGTGGGGAAATGGAAATTAATTCCCGGCCAGGCGAAGGAACTCAGATTATAATTATAATCCCACTGGAAGGAGAGGCAAAAAATGGATGAGAAGATACGGGTTGTAATCGCCGATGACCATGTTCTTGTAAGAGAAGGGCTTCGAAAACTTCTGGAATTGGATCACAGTATAGAGGTTCTTACCGAGGTAGGGGATGGCCAGGGGGCTATAAACATAGCTCGAAAACAACAGATTGATGTTATTTTGATGGACATTAACATGCCAGGTACCAATGGAATTGTAGCTACCCAGGTAATTAAGAGAGAGATCCCCTCAGTTAAGATAATTGCCCTGACTATTTATGAGGACGAAGAGGTAGTCGAAATGGTTAGAGCGGGAGTCTCAGCTTATGTACTCAAGGATGTAGCAGGGAGTGAATTAATAGATACCATTCATAAGGTAATGAATGGCGAAATAGTAATTCACCCCCGGGTAGCCAACCGCCTGGTAAGTGAGCTTACCCGGGCTGAGCAGGAAACTGATGATGTAAAACTTACCAAACGCGAAAAAGATGTGCTGGCCCTGCTGGTGAAAGGAAATTCCAACAAGGAAATGGCTGAGAATATGTTTATCAGTGAAAAAACGGTAAAAAACCATTTGACCAGTATCTTTAGAAAACTGGGAGTAAAAGATCGAACTCAGGCTGCAGTATATGCTTTGAAAAACCATATAGTTGCTGATGACTAGGCAAAAGCAGTAATCAATTAACCTCCACACCGCATATTATATATAAACTGGCTAAAAGGAGGTTATTTTGTGGCTGTTTGTCTAAAAATCCTGTGTTTTGCTATCTGGATGACAATTATGATGGTCTTGATTCATGGGAGCAATCAAAGAAAGTCCACTTCCAGCCAGCAGGTTTGTTTTCAGTTGACCGAAGACGATGAGATAGAGAGGCTGCGGCTCAAGGCTCTTTCAGAAATAAGCCAGCGGGACAGGTTGAGCTTAGGTCGCAGTTGGAAGGTACAAGCAAAATATATTTGATGACCGCTGTAGTGAAACGCAAAAATACTTCTATAAGGTACTTTACATCAGTGAAAGTTATTGATTTTGTTTATTTAATGTAAAATGGCAACTTATGCGTTATTATAAAATAAGAACTGGAGAAATGTCGTATGCAAAGGCAGGGGGGTTGCTTTCATACGATGTTTTAGGTTAGAGACGAAATAAAGTGTTTGGGGTGGGGGGAATGGAAAATATTCTCATGGACATCCTTTTTCCAGTTAGTGCATGCAATCTGTGCCGGGAAAAAGGCAGGTATCACAGTCGTCGCCCATGGTGTGATCAGTGTCAGGATGAAATTATAAAGGCACAGAGCAGTATGCCGGTTTGTGAGAAATGCGGTAAATACCTGAAGGTGCTGGATGGTGCCTGTTGCTCTGACTGCCGGGAGAATCCGCCGGAGTTCAAGATTGCACGATCCGTGGGACCTTATGACAACGATAAGCTGCGTAAAGCGGTAAAAGTATTAAAATTTTTGTGCCGCAGATATATGAGTGTGAAAATGGGCAATATGATGGCTGACGTAGTTATAGAAGAGCCCGGCTTCTGGCCTATAGATATCATAGTTCCGGTCCCCATTTCGAGGGGGAATTTAAAACAGCGGGGGTTCAACCAGTCGGAACTGCTGGCCAAACAATTAGGCAAGGTTTTGAAGAAACGCATGTGCTCCAATCTGTTATGCAGGGTAAAGGAAACGCCGTCCCAAAGGGAATTAACTAAAGAGGAACGAGAAGAAAATCTCTTATGTGCTTTTGAAGTAACCGATCCAACGAAAATAAAAGGTAAAAATATTCTCCTGGTTGACGATGTATATACTACAGGATCAACTATCAAGGAGTGTACTCGCGTTCTGATGGAAGCAGGTGCAGAGAGTGTTTCGGTAATAACCTGGGCAACTGGTACAGGATATTAAAGACAAAGGGGTGACAACATGGCGGCGAACTTGATGAATTGCAGTCGATGTGGTAGAATTTTTGCCTATCAGGGCAAAAACATCTGCAGCAAATGCATAGAAAAAATGGAACAAGATTTTGTGATAGTGAGAAAATATGTTCAAAAGCATGCGGGAGCTGGAATCAAAGAAATTGAAGAAAATACTGGAGTCGATGAACAGACCATAATACAATTTATGCGCGAAGGAAGATTAGTTTCAGAAAGTGTCGCTAATATTTTAAAATGTGACAACTGCGGCAGCAGCATAAAAGAAGGCCGGTATTGTGAAAAGTGCCTCTATGAGATCAACTGTAAGCTGCAGTCGGTTATGCCGGTACCCGAAGCCCGTCGTGTTCAGCAGGATACCAGGAATTTTCGGAAAACTATGCACAGCCGAGAATCTAGGCCCAAAGGGTAAAAATAAATAGGACAGAACCCAAAAATGATAGTATAACGGAGCAAAATAGAGTAATGTGAGCATATAGTTTAATAAATTGAGCAGGAGGCATTAAGCCTCCTGCTTGTTTTCTACGACAAGTATAATACACAAGTTATTGTGAGGTGAAGATGATGATAATATCAAAAGCTCAGGTTCAAAACATAATGAAGATATATGGCAAAGACTCAAGTTCGGCTCAAACGGATAACATAAAAAATATCGCAGCATCAAAGAAGGATGAACTGAGCATTTCCAGCGAAAGCAGAATTATGCAAAAAGCCATGATGGCGGCTAAACAGGCGCCTGATATACGTTGGGAAAAAGTCAACGAATTGAAGGAAAAAATGGCATCCGATACTCTGGAGGTATCAGATGAAGAGATTGCCGAAAAGATTCTGGAACAGGTTTTGATAGACGATTTACTGTGACCGAGAAAGCTGGTGATATAATTGGAAAACCAAATAAAGGAATTTATCCAATACCTAAAGCAGGAAAATGAAGCTATGGATAAATTGGCACAAATGGGTAATGAAAAGACCGGGCTAATAGTTTTGAATAAAATAGAAGAACTTAACCAGTTGATTTCTGAAGAAGCCGAAACAATAAAAAATCTGCAGCAATTAGAAGACCGGCGTTATATACTGCACCAAGAACTGGCTGCAGCATGGGAACAGACTATGGAAGATCTTACCGCCCAGCAGGTGTTGATCAGGGTTAAAAAGGAAACCCCGGGTTTATATGATGATCTTCAAGTCGAGATTAATCACCTCGATTATAATCTGACCAGGCTGAAGGCTATAAACAGTCATAATAACGAACTGCTGGAGCAGTCGCTTGATTTTCTGGCCTATATGGAGAAGTTGATATATGGTGATAAACCAGGGGTTTATTCAGAAAAAGGCGATTATATCGAGAATAAAAACAATAAAAACAACAACAAGCACCTGCTGGATAGGAAGATCTAACGGGAATTAATCTAGAAATGAGGTATGGGCAGTGAGCATGTTTACGGCGCTGGAAACGGGGAAAAGGTCTATAGTTGCATACCAGACCGGCTTGCAGGTTGTGGGTCATAATGTTGCTAACGCCAGCACGACCGGGTATTCTCGACAAACAGCCAATTTGGAGACTACCAGCCCTTATGCGACGCAGTCAGGCATGGTAGGCACCGGGGTTAGTGTAACTGAAATAACCAGGATTAGGGATGAGCTGCTGGATGTGCAAATAAGGGGTGAGTCTTCAGAAGAATCCTATTGGTCGGCCTTGGCTGATTCCTTATCCCGGATAGAGACCATACTAAGTGAACCTTCCGATACCAGTCTGGGAACCCTTATAGACAACTACTGGGCAGCCTGGCAGGATCTGGCTAATGATCCCGCCAGTGATTCTACCCGTACCGTAGTAGCAGAAAGCGCCGAGGCCCTGGCCGATGTTTTCAACAGCGTATATAGTCAGCTTACCGATTTAATGCAGGACCTTAATGAAACCCTTAAGGTAAGAGTATCGGAT
>CAZBKS010000226.1:0-4540 GCA_964492475.1 uncultured Syntrophomonas sp.
GACACCGGCCAGTGGTCAGACCGATGGTTCGGTATCAATCAGCATTGACCTGGAATTATCCAAGAATGTGGTTAACAAGACGGTTAAGGACCAAAACTCGCTCAGCTTCAAACTATACCAGGGGCAGCAGAATATAGCCATTTCGGTCATTATGTCCGATGACCAGATAGAACCGGAGAAAAAAAGACTGGTATCGATAGTGCCGCAAGAACCACTCCAGTCTGGAACAGTCTATACATTAAGAATTTCTCCCGATCTGACCTCTAAAAGCGGGGTTAGCCTGGGCAAGGAAACAGTAGTTTCTTTCACTACCGCTGGGGCTGCACTCCATGATTCAGAAACAGCCGGGACATCCCCGGTGCAGGGGCAGGCAAATGCAGAGCCGCATAAAGTTCAGGATCAGAATGAGGAAGTCCTGAGTGAAGATGTATTAAAAGAAGGGCCGGTAGAGAGCAGCAGCCCGGAAGCAGCAGACGAAAGTGAACAAATAGCAGGTGAAGAAGAGAACTCACCGGCAATTGGAGAATCAGAGTCCCCGGCGGAAAATGGCACGGACAATCCTTATATAATTTGGTTAATTGGTTTAATAGGGGTACTTTGCTCATTAGGGATCTATATTTATCTAAGGAAACGTTCCTCAACGCGTTAGGAATATATTCAGGTTAGGAGTGAGCCCAACGAAGAAAAAGGGGATTATCATACTACTTGTTCTAGCTCCATTGGCAGTCATTTTATCATCCTTGTTTATCGGGCGCTATCCGGTGACGGTTTTCATGGTTCTGAAGGTGCTTGCGGCCAAGGTGGTTACCATGAATGAAGTCATACCTGATGTATATGATACCTTGATCTGGGAAATCAGAATGCCCCGCGCTATACTGGGAGCAATGGTGGGAGGTTCTCTGGCCATCAGCGGGGCAGCTTTTCAAGGCTTGTTTAGAAACCCCCTGGTTAGCTCTGGAATTCTGGGGGTAAGTCATGGAGCAGGATTCGGAGCAGCCCTGGCTATACTCCTGTTTCATAGTTCAAACTGGGCTATTTATGGTTCTGCCTTTGCTTTTGGTATGATAGCAGTTTTATTAAGTTATTTGATCGGAAGGATATACAATACCACTCCCACTATTATGCTGGTATTAGGAGGGGTTATCGTATCATCAGTCTTCGCAGCATTAATATCTTTTGCCAAGTATGTTGCTGATCCCTTTGAACAGCTGCCGGCTATTGTATTCTGGCTGATGGGCAGTCTGGCTTCTGCGCGATACCAAGATATATTGATGGCGGGCTTGCCGATGATGTTAGGGGTTTTGGGCTTAATAGCCATCCGCTGGAGAATAAATGTATTGTCCATGGGAGATAAAGAAGCACACAGTTTGGGGGCTAATGTAGCAGTAGATAAAGCTATAGTCATCGCATGTGCCACTCTGGCAACTGCAGCGGCGGTTTGTGTGAGCGGTATTATTGGCTGGGTAGGGTTGATCATGCCTCATATTGCACGTATGCTGGTAGGAAACGATAATCGCCTGCTTATACCGGCTAGTTTCGCTGCCGGAGCATGTTTTCTGGTCCTGGTCGATAATGTGGGCAGGATAATAACTGGTTCGGAAATGCCCCTTGGTATTCTTACTGCTCTGGTGGGAGGGCCGTTTTTCGTATGGCTGTTGAAGAAGACCCGGGCCGGGGGGTGGTAGAACAGTGTTAATGATGGAAATTATCGATGCTCAATTCGCTTATGGAAAAAATGTTATCTTTAAAGATGTAAACCTGGAGATCAATAGAGGAGAATTATTTTGCCTTTTAGGGCCAAATGGTTGTGGCAAGACAACGCTGCTGGACTGCATACTGGGAGCAAGCAAATTAATTTCAGGAAGCATTTTATTTGAAGGAAGAAATACCAGTGATTTCAAACCTGGTGAACTGGCCCGGCATATAGCTTATGTACCCCAGAATCACAGCCAGACTTTCCCCTATACGGTTCTCGATATAGTTAAAATGGGGCGCACTGCTTATACAGGGAGATTTGCAGCACCTACAGCTCAGGACAGCAGGATAGCCAGTGAGTGCCTGGAACTGGTCGGGCTTCTATCTTTGTCCGACCGGCCATATACTCAATTAAGCGGGGGCGAAAGCCAGCTGGTGATGATTGCCAGGGCTTTGGCGCAAAAAACCCCGGTCATAATTATGGACGAACCTACTTCTCATCTCGATTTCAAGCACGAGATGGTAGTCATGGAAACCATAGGTGAACTGGTCCAAAAAATGGGGGTGACGGTGATTATGGCTACCCATTTCCCCAATCATGCTTTCTATTTTGATAATAATGGAGTTCCCACCCGGGTAGGCATGATGCATGATAAGAGTTTTTTTGCCATCGGAACCCCAGAACAGGTGATAACCGAGGAGAACATAATATCTTTATACCGGGTTAACGCTAAGATGATATCTTATTATCCTGACCAGCAATCCAGAATGAAACAGATCATTCCCCTTAAGACTCTGGATCGAACTGGCATAGGATCATAACCAAGATAGGGGGGAGAACTTGAAAGTGAAGAAAATATGGCTCATTCTGCTGCTCATCACTGTGCTTGTATTCTTAGCCGGCTGTAATAAAAATGCGGAAACAAAGACGCCTGCAGATCCTGCCCGGGATAAGCTTGTTATTACTGATTCACTGGGACGTAATGTTGAGCTCCCAGCCAACGAAAGGATTGGTTGTTTATATGCATTTACCGGGCATGTGACAGCAATGCTGGGCAGAGGGGATGATATAGTAGCGATCAATAATGGTTTAAGCCGGGATGTATTGCTTAATACAATCAGCCCGGGGATAGAAGATAACCCGATTGTCTATTTAAGTGGAAAGCTAAATATTGAAGAACTGCTGAAAACTGATCCGGATCTGGTATTTGTAGAAAATACCTTTGCCGATACTGAAGCCGAGGTGGCCAAACTCGATAAATTCAACCTGCCCTATATCGCCATTGGTTTTAATAATATGGAAGAACAGATGACTGCTATACAGATCATTGGGGATGCTCTGGGGGAATCGGCAAAAGCCCGGGAGTATAACCTGTATTATCAGGATTGCATCGATCGGGTAAGTCAGGTTACAGCTAAAATTCCAGAAAATAAAATGATAAGGGTATATCATTCAGTTAATGAAGCGACTCGTACCGATATTAGAGACAGTTTAGGTGCGGATTGGATAGAGAAAGTGGGTGCTATCAATGTGTCTATAGACCAGGAATTAAAATTTCTTGATGGTAAAAACTTTGCCAGTATGGAACAGATTCTATTATGGGACCCAGATGTGATACTGGTTAATGAGAGCGGCGTTGGCGAATACATGTTGAATAATTCGCAGTGGGCCCCCATTAAAGCAATAAAAGAAGGCAAAGTATACCAGATGCCCATCGGTATAGCACGATGGGGGCATCCGGGAGGAATGGAAACGCCGCTGGCTATGCTGTGGACTGCCAAGACCATATATCCTGAGTACTTTAAAGATCTGGATATGACAGAAGAAACCCGTTATTTCTATAAAGAGTTCTTTAATTACGATATATCTGATGAACAGATTGAACGCATCCTCCAGGGAGAAGAGAAACGCAAGCCCAAAGGGAGTTAAGATAAATCGATGTAAAGAATCCCGGGACCAGGATAATTGAAAGAACAGCAGTTGGGGTTTTAAGAAAGGTTGGGGAGCATGAGGATCGTTGTAAGCATTGACGACACCGATAATATAGAGAGCCGGGGCACCGGCGAACTGGCGGCCATGCTGGCTGAGATCATAGAAAGTGGAGGGCTGGGGACGGCTGATGCCATTACCCGGCACCAACTCTTGATTCACGAGGATATACCATATACATCACATAACAGCTGCATGTGTTTTTCAGCTTCGATCAAGGATGAATGTCTGGATGATTTTATAAGCCAGGCTGCTGACTTCCTGAAAAATGAAAGCGCACCAGGGTCTGACCCCGGTCTTTGCGTGGTTGACCTTGACTCACTTAAATATTGTGATGAGTTAATCGCTTTTGGGCTCAATGCCAAAAAGATTGTTTTAAACAAAGAAGAAGCATACCAACTGGCCCACAGGATAGAAGTGCATCTTTCAGAACATGGAGGTACCGGTGGGGGTATCATAGGTGCTCTGGCTGGAGCCGGGCTAAGGATCAGCGGCAGTGATGGACGTATGCGGGGACGCATAAAAGCATGTAAGCCTGGAAAGGTCTTTCGAGTAAATGAGATAGTACAACGAAGTATAGTGGAACTGGTACAGAGTACAGATGGGTATATTCTGCAAAATGACGAGACGGTGGCTATGGGAGAAGTAGTAAAAACAGTCTTGATGGAAGGGAAGCAAGTTCTTCTGGTTACTCCTGCAGATGGCCAAAGCAGTGCCCCCTGGCAGACCTGCAGCAAAACATATCTTAAGAAATATTAGGGGAGAGGAAAATGACAAGGATAATTGTACTGCAGAACGAGGTTGACCCTGATTACAAGTCGGCGGCCCTTAAAGCCCGATTCTGTCCGGAATTCA
>CAZBKS010000227.1:0-4519 GCA_964492475.1 uncultured Syntrophomonas sp.
AATTTATGGAACTTATGGTCATCCCCGGTATTACCGATATATATGAAAGAGAAAGAGCTATAGATGAGCTGCCCGTTAGTGGTGCCGGGAAAACCATAACTACTACGGAACCGAAATTTGTACCCAACGAAGCAGCCGAAATAACTACCCAGAATGGTTTAAGTTTAAAAGCCCGTCTGGTAGATTGTGTAGGCTATACCGTTGAAGGAGCGCTGGGTTACGAAGAAGATCAAGAGCCGCGCATGGTAAAAACTCCCTGGTTTGATTATGAGGTTCCCTTCGAAGAAGCGGCCGAAATAGGAACCAGGAAGGTAATTACCGACCATTCAACTATAGGGATTGTCGTGACCACCGATGGCAGCATCAGTGATCTTCCCCGCAGAAACTACATTGATGCCGAGGAAAGAGTAATTCAGGAATTGAAAGAACTGGATAAACCATTCATTGTATTATTGAACTCAACCAAACCCTACGATGCTGATACCATTGCCATGGCAGAAGAACTGAGTGAAAAATATGAAGTGCGGGTTCTGCCTCTGGACGCAGCCAAGATGACATTGGAACAGAGTTATGCTCTGCTGGAAGAAGCACTTTATGAATTCCCGGTACAGGAAGTAAACATAAAACTGCCTGGATGGGTGGAAGAACTGGATGAGGAGTTCTGGCTCAGGGAAGAATTGGAATCATCAATTCATGAGATATTAAACTCTATTCGTAAAGTGAGGGACATAGAAGGAGCCCTGCAGAAGCTTTCCGACATAGAGAATGTCAGCTATGTTTTCATGGAAGAAATGAATCTGGGAACCGGAACCGCATCGATTGATATCACCGTACCCGAGGAACTGTTCTATCGCTCTCTCAGTGAAGTCAGCGGTTTTGAGGTAGCCGGTACTCAGGATATTATGCGCATTATGAGGGATTTGAGCTTTGCCAAGAAGGAGTTTGACAAAGTTTCTTCAGCCCTGGAAGAAGTGAGAGAATCAGGTTATGGGGTAGTAACTCCACGTCTGGAGGAAATGATTCTGGAGGAACCAGAACTGATCAGGCAGGGAAGTCGTTTTGGAGTTAAACTTAAGGCCAAGGCCCCATCCCTCCATATCATCAAAGCTGATATAACCACCGAAATTACGCCTATAATTGGAACTGAAAAACAATGTGAAGAACTGGTGCGCTATATGCTGGATGAGTTTGAGGAAGACCCCACCAAGATATGGGAATCCAACATATTCGGAAAATCCCTGCATGATCTGGTAAGAGAAGGTATCCAAAACAAACTGCACCGCATGCCGGAAAATGCTCAGATAAAACTGCAGGATACCTTGCAGCGGATTGTCAATGACGGCAGCGGAGGACTTATCTGCATAATCATTTAAAGATATCTCTCCATATTTAATACCAAGCCGGTCAGGATTTAGACCGGCTTTTGTTTTTAAGGAATGTCAGGAAGACGGCGTTAGACACAGGGGGACGTTTTTGTTGTGCCATTTTAGGGACACCCAAAAACGTCCCTCCTGTGTTTACACAATTAGGACCAATTTCCTTATTTTATATTTTCATAGAAATTATGGAACCTTTTTGGCTTCTGAATCGTGTATGTTATGAAAACTTTTGAAAGGGGTAAAAATTTTTATGCCAAAACTATGTAAAATATTATTATTATGTACAATATTGTGTTTTATGTTTAACACAGTTACATTTGCTACCACAGTGGAATTAGGACCTGATTACCCTGTGAAACAACCCGATAATTCCTATTGGTGTTGGGCTGCCTGTGATAGATCAATTATTATTCAGTACCAGGGAACCGCACCGTATCTCCCAATCTTAGCTAATTATGTTTGGCAAACCCTCAGGGGAGAAACAGGTGATGCCTCACAGAGTATGGGGGCTACAGTAGATGAAACCAGAGCCACATTAATTGAATACGATATTTCTTGTTCTCGTTGGTTTGATGATTTATCGTGGGCAGCATGTCAATCACAGATTAATAATGAATGCCTTTGCATCGCATTCTTCTTTCCTGGTTCTGGAACAGGACATGCTGAATTGCTATGTGGATGGAGTAATAATTGGCCTTGGGATGATCGAGTAAAATACATGGAGCCAATAGATGGAGACACAAATTGGACTTCCTATTCAAACTTAGCTAACGGGAGTATAGTAGGATCAGGTTATTCATGGACTGCTTCTATGTTTGACTGTGAGGAGGATTAACTATGAGAAAGATATCACTAATGCTAATTGCATTTGCAATATTCTTTATATCTATGACAGGAGTTAATTATGCAATAGCTCCTGAACAACAGGTCAAAGTATTCATTGATCAAGCGTTTCAAGATCAGGGATGGTATTATCTTTGTGAAGAGGACTGGGAGTCAATGGGGTTTGCTAACTCGGATCAGGCGAAAAGGGCTTCTGTTGGCGAAGAACCATTACAGGTTTATAACTTGGATATTGAAACCATCGATTGTGAGCAGGATCTTGTCCAACAGGCTCAGATTACGCCGCTCTATGTATTCCCCATTGTATCTGATGACAAAGTGGTCACAGATATTTATGTTCATTTGATAAATGGGAATTGGGAAGTACTTAAGCTTGGCGGTCATTTATACGAGTCAGTACTGGATGCAGCAAGCAAAAATGATTTGGAAATGCAAGATTGTAAAATTGTGCAAGTTGCGCTTCGGAAAATGATTATTGCCAATAAAAATGGCAATGAAATTGGGGTTGGTTATCCAAACTCGGATTCGTTAATGACACAAAATAATATAAAAAAGTATAAGGAAACCATTTTAAATGAAAAGCATCTATTAGATAATAGTGCTATTTCTAATGAACAGATGATTGTAGGAAATGAAGAAAATAACGATCGAGGGGACTTTCAGCAAAATACAAATATTTGGAAACGTCTTGTTAGCTACATATCTTACAGATTTCATGGCTCCAGAAGATGACAACGCTCTTAATTGTCAAGAGACTCTGCCACTGCCATTATTTCTTCCTCATCCAGACCTGCACTTATAATATAATATTTGTCCGAGGTCTGCCACAATAGCCTCCGGCCTTCGGTATTCTGGAAATAAACCAGCGTGGCCTCATATCCGCTGACTTGAACGGTAGAAGTGTCTGTATCATTGCTCCTGAAGTTGTAGGAAAAGGAAGCTGTCTGGCTTATGGGACTTTCATCGATTATCATTTCGTTTCCTGATATTGAGTCTATATAGTGAAGTTCCACCGGTGACAGGCGGTTCTTGTTTTCCCTCACAAAGACCCCATTCAAAGTATAAGAGGATGGAACATAAGCAGGGACTGCTATATCATATTCCAGCAACTTTTGGGTTTCTTTCAGAGAATACAGGGCTTTTTCGCCGGTGTTTTCCACCATGTCTTGCTTACTCACAACCGGTATTTCATTATCAGCCCGAGTGGCTCCGGAAATACTAACCACATTTCTGAAGACTGATTTAATGGTCTGGAAAAATCTGAAGTCGGCCAGTGCATGATCACTGGCAACCGCGAACACACCAGCCAGGAAGAAGATAGTTAAAACTGCTGCGACCGCAAACTTTTTAAATGCAGGAATCCCCTTTTTTTTATTAATCGCCTCAATTTTTCTGGAAATATCTGCCCATACTTCATCTTTATCCGGAGGAACCATGCGGCTGGCAGCCTCTTTTAATCCCTGGGCGAGCTCATTTTCAAAGCTATCAAAATAATGCTTCATAATACTACCCCACTTTCAGCATCAGGTCCCAGGATACCCCTTAATTTCATTTTGGCCCGGCTAAGCCTGCTCTTAACCGTACCCGAAGGAAGGTCCAATATCTTCCCTATTTCCTTTTCAGTAAATCCCAAATAGTATTTGAAAACTATTACTTCCCTGTATTTTATATCAATTATCTGCAAAGCCTGCATTATATCCAGTTCCATATCCTTTTGCTCTATGTTAACTGGATGAGCCGGTCCGGCTTGAACTTCTTCAATACTCGCTACAAGCATACAATTATGATGCTTCTTAATCATATCCTTAGCCTGGTTGGCTGCCACAGCTGTAAGCCAGGTATAAAGGCTATCGAGATCTTTCAAACTATCCAATTGTTTGTATGCAACAACAAAAGCCTCCTGGGTGGCATCCCTGGCGATAAGCTCGTTTTGAAAAATCAAACAGGTTGAACGGTATACCCTTTCAAAATAGGTATCAAAAAGAACTCTAAAAAGTTCTGATTCACTCATAATCTGTTTCCCCTTATGTATATAGAAAAACGTTGGCAACCCATATCATAACAATAATGAAAAAATATAGCAGATAATTATACTATAAGCCGATCAGAAGAGAATAACAATATCGAATTTTCTGTGATGTTGCTGCGTCCTGACTTTTTCTCGATTGTTGTACTTCTATCAGCAATCCTTTTCTTTTTTTATTTGATACTTGTCTCCTGAATTGCATAAGGACCAATTTCCTTATATTTTCATAGAAATTATGGAACCTTTTTGGCTTCTGAATCGTGTATGTTAT
>CAZBKS010000228.1:0-4497 GCA_964492475.1 uncultured Syntrophomonas sp.
CATCTACTTCCACTACTGCAGTGGCTACCTGCCCCTGGGATACCTTGGTATAAAATTCAGGTTCAGACAAGGTCGTGGCCTGTTCCACCGGAGCCGAGGTTAATTTTAGCGCAAATACTGCTATCATTACAATCAGCACATATATGGCTATATTTTTAAGGGCCCTATCCAAAATTTTTCCTCCCCTTTGGAATATTCAAAATATCCGTCATATTGTAGCATAAACGCGGCTCCTTTTCAATTAAGCACCATAATATGTGGTTTTATATTTCCATTTACTTAGTGTTTTCATCAGACTCCTTTCTTATGACCAAAACCCTGCTGGTTTTTTCATCTATCCCAACATTTCGGGAAATAATGTGCCCTACTATTGCATATACTTCATCCTGGGAAGCTAGTAGCGGGATACGATTTCTTTCAATAAGGGGTACTTTTTGGTCTATAAAAAAATCTTTTATTTTTTTTCGCCCCTTCATTCCGGGCAGACTAATTCTGTCTCCGGCATTTCTGGACCTCAGGAAAATATCCGGGGCCAGTTTTTCATGATCCAGGTACATTTCATCCCGACGACTCTTTTTATATTCTTCAATAGTTATATTATCAAAACAGAATGTTTCCCCAGTCTCTTTTATAGTTATAAAACCTGGGGTTGTTACTGGATAGCAGTAATGAATATCTTTTTCGAGCTGCTTCCCAATAATCAATTGATCATAGACTTTGCTTACCCAGATGCCTTTCCGGAGTTTAATATTTTTGCCTGATCCTGATTTCTGGTTTAAATCCATAATAAGCTGTATATCCAGCATACTCCATCCGCAGTCGCCTTTTAACCAACCTAAAGCACTTAAGATGATCCTTCTTTGAAAAGCCGGATGCAGTTTTTTGAAAACCTGGTTATCAATAACTACCTGCTCTTCTTCCTTGATTAACACAGCAGATGCCATCAATTTATCGGTTTGGGTTTCCATCGCTTCGTTTTCTTCTCGGGCAATTGACCCCAATCTATCCAGATTGTCTATAATCCGGGGATTAAACTCTTTCTGGAGGTAAGGGATTAACTCATGCCTAACCCGGTTACGCAGGAAGCTCAGGTCGTAATTACTGCTGTCAATGCAGTAAGACAGTGAGTTTTCCTCTAAATATTTTTCAATAGCGGCCCGATTTACTGCCAACAGAGGCCTTACCAGGTAACCATGGGCGGGTAAAATACCTATTAATCCCCTAACACCTCTTCCTCGCAGAATATGCAGCAAAATTGTTTCAGCCTGGTCGTCCCGATGATGAGCAGTAGCAACACAATCGGCTTTAATTTCCTGCTTCAGTTCTTCAAAATACAGATACCGACAGTCCCGGGCCGCTTCTTCTATACCCTTTTTCTGATCTGCGGCCGCTTTCTGCACGTTTACCACCTGGCAGTAGAATGGGATTTTCCATTCCTTACACAGACTGCGGACAAATTCTTCTTCTTCGTCCGCTTCAGCTCTTAATTGATGATTAAGATGGGCGGCAATAAGGTTAATGCCCAGCTCTGGAACCAGTTTTTTTAATATGTGCAGCAGAGCAACAGAATCCGGCCCCCCGGATACAGCTGCAATTACTGCTGCATCCCTGGTGAAGAGTTGGTTTTTTATAATATAATCATTTATTGTTTGCAGCATAATGCTATTCTCCCGCTGTATTTGCTGTACCACCCTTTATATAAATATTCTTTTCCTTATTTGTCAATATTCCCTATCCTGCATAGAACATCCCGGCCTGAGTAACCGTTTATCGGAACATGGTGAACAACACCCTGCGCAGACGATTGGCGGAAGGGGGCGGGCGACATGGACGCACTCTTTGGGCACCACAGTGTTCATTATCGTTAACCATTTATGAAGTCGCGAGGGGACTGAACACGGATGTGAATCTCTCTGTACCCCTGGAGAAGCGTCAAGCAGTTGGTGTTGTCCATGCTGAGGAACAAGTATGTTTAGGCATACCCCCAACCCATAAATAGCATTTTTCAGGGAAAACTGCCTAATCTGATAAATTCAGATCCAAATAGGTGCAAATTACAGTCATATCATCATGAGGTTTGCCTTTGCACATACTTAAGGCCCGGTTAATTATCATCTCAGCTATAAGCTGGGGATTCTTGCTTTCCACCATTTTGAGTAATTCCTGTATCCATCTGGTACTATCTTCACCTGGATCACTGGTGGAGAAATCAAGGACTCCATCACTTATCATTACCAGCAGATCCCGGGCCATCATACGTCGGTTATCGGTAAAGATATCCATATTTTCAACTATTCCCACCGGGAGAGAACTGGCACTAATTACCTCCACCTGTGATCCATGTTTTAAGAAGGAAGGTACACTGCCGGTTTTTATGAAGTCCACCTCGGCTGTATATAAGTCTATCATGGCTATGTCCAGGGTAGCGAAGTTTTCCCGGCTGGATCTTAACAGCAAAGTAGAATTAATTGTGTTAAGGGCCACCGACTTATCGAAACCTGCTTCCAGAAGCGTTTCCAGCATACGCACCGCTGACCGGCTTTGAGCACAGGCCTCCTCACCCACTCCCATACCATCGCTTAAGGCGATTAGTTCCTTGCACTCCTGGAGATTTGCTATAGTATAATTGTCTCCGCAGACCATCTCTTTTCCGACCTGAGCCACCCCGGTAGCAACTCTATAAGTGCAGGCTCTGCTCAATACAAATTCACAATTTCCTTTGCCCATAAAACAGGGACAGTTTTTATCGGATACTTCCACCTTTTCGCCTATGGCAGCTGAAACCGCTGGTACCACCTGGTTTTCACAATACTGGCCGTCTGAACATGAATTCATTATGATTTTTATATACAACTGGGCTCCAGCTGTTTTCAAAGGTGTAACATCGATGATTTTTATATTCATTTTTTTCAGGTCTCTTTTTATTTTTTCCTTTAATGTATAATCAATTACGGTTCTGTCATCATAGTCATCAGCCAGGTTTTCGATTACCCTGCTTATCCCCTGTATCTGCCTGCAAATCATGCTGCAGGACTCGTCCAAACGGCTCTTCCAGTATTCGTTTAAGCGTAGGCTGGCAAACAGGTAGTTAATAAGATTCACAATATCTCTGCTGTAAAGACAGCTTCGCCTGAAATCAGGGGAACAATCTTCATAGGCAATACTGCCCGCCTTCTCGGCAATAGTAAATAAATCCAGTATCTCTTTGGATGTTTTATAGCAGTATTTCTCCCAGCACTTTTCATAATGCAGGCACTGATGACAGAAGCCGCTGGATATTTCATCATAAAGATAGTTGAGATAAGAAGTCTCCTGCCCCACGCCAGCCGATTTATCGTGTTTTTCCAGGGTGCCGGCGATTTCATCAAATACCCGGGCAAACCCCCTTATGCGCTCCAGGGCTTCTGTCTTCAGGCATTCTGCGGCCATGGGCAGACTGCTTTCCCGGTGATCAAGGGCGGTCAAAGCTGGTACCTTTTTAACCGTATCATTAAATGATTCCGGTAGTAAAAAAAAGATCAGGCAGGCGATGGCCGTTTCCCAGATGCCCAGCACGGTCTGGTGGGTTTCCGGTATAAATAGAGAAAAAGCCATGGTTCCGAGCATGAACCCGATTATTATTCCCAGTTTGCCCAGGTTGCGAAACAAACCAGCCAGGAGACCGGATACGGTATACAGACCAAGACTGAAAGTAAATATGCTGGAGGTGATGGAAGGTATCAGTCCCACCATAACTCCCACCATGGTAGCCTGTCCAGGCCCCCAGAGAAAAGCCGCGGCCAGAATGCCCAGCCGGCATAATATGGAACTTATGTTTAAACCAGCCAGTTCCCAGCCATTTATTCCCATAACAAGGCCTATCCCAATAATGAGAAAAGCTGCTACATCTTCCAGGGCAAATAGTGCCAGGGCTTTCCTCTTCTTGATGGTATCGCTGGCAACCATAAACACAAAGGTCAACAGCCCCGCAATTAATGACTCAAATATTACCACCATTTCTCCATAAAATGAAATCCCGGTTTTCAGCTGGAAAATACTTTTAACCAGAAATATGGTGGCCGCACAGATAAACGGTATTCCCCACCAGTATTTGTTGGTAGGCAGCTTAATATAATTGATAAGGCTTATTATTACTATGAGGGTTATTATATTGGCATAGATATTTATACCTGCACTGCTGCCAATAAGGCCGGCAGCTGCGCACACAGCCATCACAATTCCGGTAATAGGCCGTTTCCTGCTAAAAGCTGCAGTAAATGCAAACATAAAAGGCAGTAATTCACCCAGCACGGAAGCCCGGGCCATAATAAATGACATAAAAGACAGGATTAATACTTCGGCAGTCAAAAGCACCTTCCATACCTGAGCCAGATTGATTTGGTACGGGAGCCACTGCCCCGGCTTCATTTTCTTGATGGATTTAATCAGTTCGCGGTTCTTCTCCAGCCATTTCTTGCCTGGAGCCTCTTTTATTCTCTGATAAGGATATACTTCAAT
>CAZBKS010000229.1:0-4493 GCA_964492475.1 uncultured Syntrophomonas sp.
GTTAAAGAACTTCAAACCCTCCATAACCTGGCCATCAACAGCAATATAGGATATTCCCAGCAGCTGATAGGCTCCGCAGATGCATAAAACCGGCATGCCGTCCTCAATCGTGGCCAGGAATTGGTCAGAACGGCCTGCCAGATCCCGGTAGACCAAGCCCTGTTCCCGATCAGAACCTCCCCCCATGAAAATCATATCGATACTGCCATAATCGATTTTTTCTCCCAGACGGATATTTTTTATCCGACAGTCGTGCCCATGCCAGCGCATCCTCTGCTGCAGGCACAGCAAATTCCCTCTGTCCCCGTAGAGGTTAAGCAAATCTGGATACATATGGGCGATTACAAATCCAGCCATGTCTTTTCATCTCCAAGCAAGTGAAATATATGCTATCTATCAAAAGAACCTCTTATTCTACGTACTTCCTTGATCAGTGCCCGCGTCAACAAACAGCAGGCTAGAGCTACCAGAGCCCCAACTCCTGTGCTTTGAGCTATCTCACGAGCGGGAGGATATACCAACCATGTAATCACCGCACCCGTCAGTATTATTCCACTGATTATAACCGGCAGCAGCTGTACCTTCTTGCTGCCGCTCAGGCTGCAGAAATAGGTCATAAACACAGGCAGGGTTATTATCACCGTTGTTTCCTTGAACATCATAACTCCCTCCCGAACACAAGTACAATTATACAACCCGGTGCCTGGCACTTCCTTGATCAGTGCGTGCCCCCATTACCCGGCAGCTCGATCTGCTGCTCAGTGCCAACCCGGTATCCGGTTATTATGGGCTCCAGGGCTAAGATGTCCTGTTTGCTCAAATCCTGGGAATCAAACACGAATTCCCCCTTTACCTCCAGGGAACCCCGGGCCGCTAGCTTTTTATTGACTTCTATCCGGGTATCTCCGCTTATAATCCTTCCATTAATGCTGGCCGACAGCAATGGTTCAACAAAAGAGATATAGGTTTCTTGGTCTGAATCATTGCTGAGATTAATGGCATAGGACATTCTCTGCTTATCGGTCTGATTCTGTTCAACTCCTCCGATAGCCGAAGTCATGCTGCATATTTGCAGCCCTTTACAGGCCTGCTGGGATTCTGCACAACCAGAGAAACAAACCAGTACCATCGTTACTGTTGCGGCCCATATAAGAGATTCTCTGAATTTTCTCATATACTCCCCTTTCTAGGCCTGAAGCTGTCTTTGTCCAACTGCTCCAGAATTTTCATCCTTTTGAAGTTTCTTTAAAATCTTCTGACACTCAAACAAGGCCGTGTAGGTGGATAGAATATAGTTTACTTCTCCTGGTCCGCCAACTGCCAGCTCAATTCCCTCGTTAAGAGGGCTTTTGATACTAATTATGCTGGAATCAATGCCGGCGTATTTAATTCTTACCGCCATATCGCCGCTTCTCTGACCTGAACATACTGCATAAGCAATCCGGGCTTGCGCATCGGCCAGCATCTCCACATCCGCATCCCAGATCCAGGATATGTCACGGCCATCGGCAGCATTATCATTCAGGGCTATGAAGAGGTTCTTGCTTTTGGCATCGTAAAGCAGGGTTGACAGAGTTTGATTGAGACCGGTGGGGTTCTTAACCAATATCAGAATGGTTCGCTTATCGTTTATGATAAAGTTTTCCATTCGTCCGGCCCGGGGGCGGTATCCCACAATGGCTCTTTGGATGATGCTGTCTTCTATTCCTACCAGTCGTGCTGCTGATACTGCGGCCAGAATATTATACGCGTTGTAGAACCCCTGATACGGGCTTTGAATGGGTAAATCATTTACATTCATCTCTATAAATGGATTCATCTTAAGATCATTGCCAGTGAAATTCAAATCCGGGTTATGGTTGTCACACTGCGGACACCTGAACTGTCCCAGCTGGGCATAATGATACCTTTGATAATCAAGTTCATGTCCGCAGAACACACAGTACCTGCCCTCCCGGCTTTCCATGCTTTCCAGGCTGTCATAAACAGTATCCGCAAAACCATAGTACCAGCAGTGCAGGCCGGTATCATTATGGAAATGACTTATTAAAGGATCATCTCCGTTTAATACCAGTTCAATATCGGTATTTCGCACTCCGTCTTTAATAAGATTAATGGTATGATCGAGCTCCCCGTACCGGTCCAGCTGATCCCGGAAGAAATTAGTAATTATTACTACCCGGGGCCGGGCTTCTTTTATCAGGAGGGGAACAAATGCTTCATCAACTTCCAATAGGGCATAATCAAATTTTCTCCTGCCCAATAAATCGGATGCTTCTATAAAAGCGGTGGTAATACCGGTGAGCATATTGGCGCCGGCGGTATTGTGAACCAATGAATAACCCTTTTCTCGTAAAATGGAAGCTATCATGTTGGTAGTAGTAGTTTTGCCATTAGTACCAGTCACGATAAATATCTCTTCCTGAATGTTTCCGGCCAGGTTTTTTAAAATTTCGGGATATATTTTTCTCGCGGCCCGGCCCGGGAAATCGGTACCCTGGTTCCCCAGCATACGGCTCAGGAATATAAGTATTTTACCTGCAGCTATCGCTAGAATTTTTCTCAATCTCTCACACTTCCATATTTGCATATTAAACCAATTTTATCATACTAGCTATTAACTAATTTACCATAGATACCGGACTAATAAAACTCCAGCACAGAAAAACGGCCCGTATTAAAGGCCGCAGACTGTCTTCGGTATTATTATGGAGCTATCCGGGAAATAAACTCCTGCATTTTAGTTCGTCTGGGGGGACTGTTCACCAGCAATTCTTCATAAACTTTTTCCAGCTTGAGAGCCATATTGGTGGAAGAAAGACTATTCGCTTTCTTACGGGCATTTGCTTTATAGTATCTGTATAATTTCCGGTCGGATAAAATTCCGGTTATAGCTCTGGCAAACTCCTCTTTGTTGCATTCAGTAAGTATACCATCTATACCGCTGTCTACCATATCCTGCACTCCATAAGCCCTCACTGCAACTACGGGCAGGCCGGCCGCCATAGCTTCAATAAGCACCAAACCTTGGGTTTCAGTCAGGGAAGAAAAGACAAACAGATCAGAAGAGTAATATATATCCACCAGGGTATCGAATGGCTGCGCACCGGTAAATATTACATCCCTATCCAATTCCATTTCCAGGTCTGTCACCAACTGCTTCAACTCAATTTCCAACGGTCCCTGTGCGGTTAAAACCAGTGTAGTATCAGGCAACTCCTTTTTAACCAGAGTAAAAGCTTCGATCAAATACTCCAGGTTCTTTTCCCGGGTTAAGCGGCCCACAAAGAGCAGTATTTTGTTTCCCTCCGGTATATCATAGTTTTTTCTCAACCAGTTTTCTCCTGGTCCCCGAAATTTGTGCAAGGGTACCCCGGTGGGAATTACCGTAATCGGGGTGCTTATTTCGTAACTATGCAGCAGTCTCTGTATTTCCTTACTGGGTACTACGATATGATCACACTGGTTGCAAAAGTTGTTGCTGAAGCGCAGGGCCATCTCTCTGACCAGTTCCTGTGCTACCGGCACATAATGGGCATACTGGTCATATAGCGTGTGGTAGGTGAATAATAATGGTACATGCTGACGGTTGGCCCAGTGCATACCCACCCGTCCCATGGTAAAGGGCGAATGAACATGAATAATATCCAGGTCCAGTTTCTTAAGCAGCATATGCATACCTGGATAAACCGGTATAGCAAGAGCAAAATCGGGATTCGTAGGAGAAGTCATAGAGTAATAACGGTATACTCCAGCTTCTTCATCTTCATATTCGGGATAACTGGGGGCAAAGATATACACCTCATGCCCGAGTTTATTTAATTCTTCTTTAAAAGTAGCAATAGACGTAACTACACCGCTGGTATACGGCTTATAGCTGTCTGTAAATATTCCGACCTTCATTAAGCGGTCCGCCTCCTTAATCCAATCGTAGTTGCATACTATACAGAATACCCATAGCAAACAGGTTCCACATATCCATCCAGGAAGCACAAAACAGATATTATAGAACTATTATCCTCGTCTCTAAATCTCTCATATATTAAATATACACTAATTTTGCCAAAATGGTTGCAGATCAATGCAAGATCTTCTTGTTATTTTGTGCGCATTTATGACACAAAGCAGTATCGACTCTGCTCTGTAATAGTTCGTCTTCAATGGCACCGCCACAGGATTCGCATTTGCCATATTCTCCTGCAGCGCATTTTTGCAGAGCTTCATTCACTTTTTCCAGCTCTATTTCCAGCAGCTCAATTGTACTGGTATTCTTTTCCCTCTCATAGAGATCCGCCACCACATCATCATGATTATGACTAAAAATCGATAATTCTGTGCTGGCTTCCATCAGCTGTTCTCTCTTTTCTGCCATCATCTTTTCTATTTCTTGCTTGCGTATTTGCAAGCTGGCTTGATAAACCATTTGTTAACACCCCAGTTCATATAAAGTATTAACAAACCCTGTCCCCTATTTAAATTGCAGCTGATTTTGA
>CAZBKS010000230.1:0-4492 GCA_964492475.1 uncultured Syntrophomonas sp.
ACGGCTAATAGGGAAGGGGGCAATTATGGAAGAAAAACGGCTGGGAGTAATAGGCATCATCATAGAAAATCGGGAAGCCGTATCCACGGTTAATCAGGTATTGAGTGAATATGCCGGCATTATTATTGGCAGAATGGGGGTGCCTTACCGGGAAAAGGATGTTGCAGTAATATCGCTGATTATTGACGGAACCACCGACCAAATTGGTGCCCTTACCGGAAAACTTGGCAGTATCAAAAGCGTTATTGTAAAAAGTGCTTTAACCAGAACCAGATAATAAGAATTTCATAACCCATACTAACCTGATAACGAGGTTAATTCTGAGTTAAAGGGGTAAGAAGCAAATGGATTTTGTTAATTGTAATTTGGCTTACCCTGAAATGGGTAGGCTTTTTTATTGTACAGCATTTAATACTGAGCAGTGGCTTGAACCACAGCATAAAAAATTTGGGAGGGAATAGAATGGAAGCAGTCAGGGTAAAGGAATGGATGGATAATGTTATTAAGCCTGAACAGGTACAAAAATACATGAGGGGCGGAAAAGATTTTATAGATGAATACTATATTAAAGACACTCTGGAGAAGAAGAGTCAGGCAGAAGAACAGGAAATAAGGGAGATTATAGCCAAAGCCCAGGAGTTGAACAGGTTAGAACCCGAAGAAACAGCGGCCTTGTTAAATTGTGAGGATGAAGATTTGTGGCAGGAGATGTATGCGGCCGGATTAAAGATTAAGCAGCAGGTATACGGACGTCGCATTGTTACTTTCGCACCCCTTTACATAAGCAACCTTTGTGTAAACAGCTGTGTGTACTGTGGTTTTCGGAAGGAGAACCAGGAGAGCACCCGCCAGCAGCTCAGCATGGATGAACTGCGGGACGAAATAAAAGCTCTGATACAGCAGGGGCACAAACGCTTGATAATGGTCTATGGAGAACATCCCCGTTCAGATGTTGATTACATAGCAAAAACCCTGCAGGTAGCATATGAGACCAGGGTAGGAAATGGAGAAATCAGACGGAGCAATGTGAACGCTGCACCCATGTCCATAGAAGACCTGCGCCGGTTGAATGAGGTTGGCATAGGAACCTTCCAAGTCTTCCAGGAGACTTACCATCGCCCGACCTACCAAAGGCTTCATCCCAAAGGGATAAAAGCCGACTACCATTGGCGCCTCTATGCCATGCACCGGGCTCTGGAAGCCGAGGTGGACGATGTAGGCATTGGCGCTCTGTTTGGATTGTATGATTGGAAATATGATGTAATGGGACTCCTGATGCATACTATAGATCTGGAAAAGCATTTTGGCGGCATCGGGCCTCATACCATATCTTTCCCGCGTCTGGAACCTGCGGTTAACACCCCGTATATCGAAAAGAACTCCTATAAAATCAATGATGATACTTTCAAAAAACTGGTCACAGTAATAAGACTTTCGGTGCCTTATACCGGAATGATACTTACTGCCCGTGAGAATGCACAGGTAAGGCATGAGGTAGTACAGGTAGGCTGTACTCAGATCGATGCGGGATCTAATATTGCCATTGGTGGTTACAGTGAGAATAATCCTGATCATTATAAACAGCAGTTTATCCTTGGTGATACCCGCAGTCTTGATGAGGCTATCCGGGATATGGCTTCTCTGGGATATATCACTTCTTTTTGTACCGCCGGTTACCGGGCTGGAAGAACCGGTAATGTCTTCATGGACATTGCTAAACAGGGCAAAGTAAATAACCTCTGTATGCCTAATGCCATACTGACCTTTAAGGAATACCTGCTGGATTATGCCAGCCTCGAAACCAGGGAAGTAGGAGAGGATTTGATTGGGAAAGAACTGCAAGCTCTGCCTTCCGATACCATACGGGAAAAAGTATACGGTATGCTGAAAAGGATCGAAGCAGGCGAAAGAGATCTGTACGTATGAAAAAGGTGATAAAGATGGATGACAAAATAATAGATCCTGAAGATTGCAACGGCGGGGATGAGCAGCTGCTGAAATCAATGCAGGACTTGGTGCTGGAGCGCTATCCGCAGCTGCGGGTACGTTGGTCCCGTATTTTGGGGCGGCGCTGGTCTCATATAAGCGGAAACAGCAGTGAAGCCTGGTTGGGCAGCAGGCAATACCGCTTGAACAGCGAGTATGGAATTTCTATTGATAATGCTGATAATATTAGTGAAAAAGAATTGGAGAGCTTAATAAATCAACTGCGGGAGAATATGGCCGATGAAAAACACGGGTAATATTACTGGTTTCTTAAACTCCAGGGATCCTGATGAATTGAAGGCTTTTATTGAGGATACTGAATCCATGCGCCGTCAAAGCATGGGCAGTAAAATTTATCTCCGTGGGTTGGTAGAGTTTTCGAACTACTGTGACCGGGACTGCCTGTACTGTGGAGTGAGAAGCAGCAATAATCAGGTGCTTCGGTACAGGATGGATAAAAGTGAAATTGTGGCGATTGTCAAAGCCGCTTATCAGCAGGGTTATCGCTCCATATGCCTGCAGTCCGGGGAAACCGACAGCGCTGTCGGGGTAATCTGGCTGGCAGATTTGGTAAAGATGATTAAAGACATCAACTGCGGTACATATGAGCAGGGGATAGGGATTACTTTATGTGTAGGAGAATTAAGCTATCATCAGTACCTGATATTGTGGGAAGCAGGTGCCCATCGTTACCTGCTGCGGATAGAAAGTTCTGACCGGGACCTGTTTAAGAGAATGCATCCCCCTGCTCAGCGTTATGAAAAGCGGGTAGAATGCCTGGAAGCCTTAAAAGATATTGGCTTCCAGGTGGGAACCGGCGTGATGATTGGGCTGCCCGGGCAGACTGCTGAACATCTGGCCAGGGATCTGGAGTTTTTCCAGGGGCTGGACATTGACATGCTGGGGATGGGACCCTATATTCCGCATCCTGATGCCCCCTTATCCAGAACCAGAGCTGGAAGCACCCTTGATCCGTATACTGTCACTCTGAAAATGATTGCTCTGGCCAGAACTATCATGCCGGAAATAAACATCGTAGCCTCCACCGCTCTGCAGACCATCAATCCGGAGGGGTTAAAAATGGGTATTAAAGCAGGAGCCAATATTGTTATGCCGATTTTGACTCCTCCCCGGTATCGTGACCAATACATATTGTATCAAAATAAGAAGCATACTGCTTTACAGACTATAGAGTCAGAACTGGGAGAAATCGGATACCGAATTGAATATGACAAGTGGGGAGATTCAGCTCACTACTTCAGAAGGTTGGGAAGGGACTACCCTGATGTATGATTTTTATCAAGCTGCCCAAAATCTTACCTGTTGATATCAAATAGCAGTACTAAACCTGTATGGATGGGATTCTAATAGCAGCAGTTACTGGCAGATGGTCTGAAGCTTCCGATTTAATGACGTGAAAACTGAAACACCTGGATTTATCGTCAATAAAAATATAGTCAATACGTACCCGGGGAGCATCAGAGGGATAGGTATTGCCCAGTATGCCGGAATTGTGCTGAAAAGTATCATGCAGATAGTCAGAGAGCATGCGCATTTCGCGCATACTGGGAGTGGCGTTCATGTCTCCGGCAAGTATGGTAGGGATGGAAGAATCCTGCATTATGGGCAGGATAATGTATTTCAAATGACGGTAACGGGAAACCTGATTTAATCCCAGATGCATATTAAAGATGCTGAAATGGGTTCCATCAGCGTTTATATCAGCCTGCAGACAGCCTCTTTCGTCACGGGAATCGGGGAGAATGTGTTTAGTCTCTTTTAATATTGGATATCTGGACAGGATAGCATTGCCAACCGAACCAAATTTCAAGTGGTGAACAGGTCCGAAGGCATAATTCATCTTCAAAAAACCGGCCAGGGCATGAGCCTGCCGGGAAACACCTCCTACTCCGGGTACCATTTCAACTTCCTGCAAAGCGATAATGTCTGCACCAATATCGCTCAAAACCTGCTGGATCTGCTTCAAATCTTTCCTGCCCTCGATCCCCACGGCCCGGCGTATGTTATAACTTGCCACCTTTATAACCGGCAATAGGGAAACCCCCTTGTGTTTCAAGAGTATATAAATTTATATGCATATTTCAAAGATTACTTAACAGTAAAAAATGGAAAAAAGGCATTTAATGGAAATATAGATGGTATATGAACGACGTAAAGTATACCCTTTATTTAATGAAACTACTCCCCGCATCACAGTAGTCCCTTAAATGATGATTAATCATTGGATATTCAAGGCCGAATTTCGAAGTAATGTAAGCAATTTTTCGTTATCAGGAAGGTTATTAAGGTTAATAGACAAATATTTTATCCCGGCTGCCTCGGCTGCGCTTCTAATAAAGCGGTCCTCCAGCACCTGCTGCTTTTTGCGGATTTCACCCTGGCCTTCTCCTATTATTATAAGGACCGGTCGCAGTTCATCCCTTTCACAGATTAATATATCCACATACCTGTTTCTGATCCGGTTAAAATATTCGGTACGGTTATC
>CAZBKS010000231.1:0-4459 GCA_964492475.1 uncultured Syntrophomonas sp.
CCTCCAATGTCATAAAAGGTTATCTTGGCATCTTCTCCACCCAGCTCAATGGCCACATCAGTTTGAGAAATGTATTTTTCAACTGCCTGGGAACAAGCTATAACTTCCTGAATAAAACCAACCTCTAAAAAATTGGAGGCCGATAAGCCGCCAGATCCCGTTACCATTAAAGTTACATTCCTGCCAGGGTATATCAGATGAGCTTCTTCTATCATTTTTGATATAGTAACTTTAATATCTGAGTAATGGCGTTCATATTTGCTGTATACGATACAATTCGATTGGTCTAATATAACTATTTTTACGGTTGTTGAGCCCACATCCAAACCGAGGTGCAGCAATTCATCCATATATTGCACAGCTATAAAGCTGCTCCTTCCTTCTTCTTATTTATGGGATAATTTAAACACTGTTTGAAATTATGCTTATATGGTATTTTATATTTTATACTTTGTCAATTCACTGTGCAATAATTGACCATATATAGCTTATGGGTTAACATGATTAAAGCAGCGTTTAAAACATAACTTCCCCGGGAAATAGCAGAGATTTTTCATAATAAGAGGGGGCAAATTATGCAGGAGAAGGAAGAATATAAAGGTACCAAAAGGAAAATCATTGAAGCGGCACTAAATATTATTTCCACCGAGGGCTTTTGCAAAGTCACTGTCAGAAAAGTAGCATCACTGGCAGGTGTAAATGTAGCAGCAATCAATTATCATTTTGGTACCAAAGAACAGCTGATAAATGAAGCATTACTTAATATTACCGAGCAGTTAAAGAGTTCATTTGCAATACTGCGCTCGGAAGAAATAATGCCGGAAGATCGGTTAAAGATATTTTTGGATAATTATGCTATAACTATGTTGCGGTATCCAGATATTTTAAAAAATTTCATCATGCAATCCATAACCGAGTGCCATATTAGTGGTGAATACGAAGCTTTCATTAAGAAACAGGGTTATGACCTGATAAAAAATACTCTTAAGCAAATTAGGCCGGAAGATAGCGAAACACTTATCGAAATGAGGATAATGCAAATGCTGGGAGGTTTGGCATTCCCGGTTCTGGTTGCTAATCGGACCATAGCCTTAAAAGATTTTGACTATTCTCATGAAGAGGTAAGATCTCAATATGTAGATATTATGATGGAATATATATGCCTGGTTAATGCAGGCAGCCAATCATGCCGTTAGCAGTAAACTAAACAATTGTTTAGTGCGATAACCCCTATATTACAATACACATAACGCAGCTAATCATATGTTGGCCAGCAGGCACTGATGTTTATCAGGCGCCAAAGTGTTTTCGATTTCTTTGCCTGGAGGGATTTTATTTAATTATTCTAATAATACTGCGGCACCCTTTTTGGCTTCTTCAAAATCAATCATGCGGTAAGGATAATTTTAGATATCCTTACCCTTTATTTCTGATGATAGATTGGTGGCCTTGTTACCCCTCGATATCAAAAGATATGACTGCAATCTTTAGTCTTATGTTTCATTCAATTCCCCTAAATAATCTTTAAAATAATATATGGGATAAGATAGGGTATTATTGCTTGTTTTCTCACCCTGCCGGGTGCTTGTCACGGCATAGACTATTCCTATAACCTGGCCCTGTTCATTAATTACCGGACTTCCACTATTACCGGATTGGCAGTCTATATTCAGCAGCATAACAGGTATATTTTCCATTTTATAATAACCGATAACCGGTCCCTGCAAAATGACCTGTTTAAATCCCAGCGGGTTGCCTATGACTGACACAATAACTCCAGGTTCCGGGATAGTATCTGTCTGCAAGGAAATGAAGGGCAGGTCTTGAGCATCAAGGGTCAGCAAAGCTATATCAGCGTTGTCAATAGAATAGCTGGTATCGCTGTAAAATACTTTACCATCCTCAAACTCAATTTTAATGCTTTTTGCATCTTGGACAATATGCTGATTGGTTACTATCAGGCCCGTATCAGATATATTAAAACCTGTGCCCTTTCGGGTTATATTATTGAACAGGTCTTCATTATATGCTTCGATGGAAACTACTGCTGATGCTGCCAGTTTCAATTCAGGATTATCATGGAAATTAACCCTGCTATTAAGGAAATCGAATTTATTGTTCAACAATAGCGATATTTGAGGAACCGATAATGAAATAAAAGTCAGCAGCAGTATTACTGCTAATACTTTATAAACAGGATGCCTTTTTTGATATTGGCTTTCCTGCTGCTCATCGTCATTACTGCCATTATTATCATCAAAATTCAAAGCAGTTCTCCTTATTTACGATTTGATAAACCCCGGTAATTAATTATACCTAATATATCTGCTGACTGACGGTGCTATATTTAATTATCGGTGTAAAAGCAAGGATTAGCAGCAGTGAAATGAGGCAGCATTAAATTCCTATATTAGTTAAAGGGGTCATTGCATCTCACAGCATAGTTTCAATTGCAATGATGTGCCGTTGGTGAAATGATATCGAAATATAACAATTTGGAGCAAGTACAGAGTTTATAATTGAAACTTGACCCAGAAAGTTGTCCCGCTAGGAGATGTATTTACATCAATTGAGGCGTTATGACGGGAGGCAATATTAAAACATATAGGAAGACCTAAGCCTATGCCCATGTCTTTGGTGGTATAAAAGGGCGTACCCAGATTATCCAGTATCTCATCCTGTATACCACAACCCTGGTCTTGAATCTGAAGGACTACCGTATTATCATCCTGATAAGTCTTTATGGTTAAGACATCACCAGCTGCCATTGATTCCAATCCATTGCGAGTCATGTTAAATATAAGCTGTCTTATTTCTTTGGAATCAAGCATTAAATCAGGAATGTTTTTCAAATCCATCTTTACCTGTTTATCTGATTTGATAGCATCTGCTGATATTAAAGGGTATATAGCCATGAGAATATCATTGAGGTTTTCTTTTTCAGAATACAAAGGTTTATCCTTGGCCAGAGATAAAAATTCAGAAATAATGCTGTTTGCATCATCCAGTTCCTCAATCATAAGGTCGAATACTTCCTTGTAATCCTTAAACTCGACATTACTGCCCAGCATTTGAAGGAAACCACGTACCGTAGTCATAGGATTTCTGATTTCATGTCCCAGACCTGCAGCCATTTCCCCAACTGTTTTCAATCTGTCCAGACGGGATAATTCCCCTTCCATTCTTTTACGGTCCGATATATCACGGGTAACCAGGACTGCACCATATATTCTTCCTTTGCTGTCATAAATAACGTTAATCACTGTTTCCATAAACAAATAACTTTCATCTTTACAGCGATATCGGTAATCAAATTTAGAAAAGGTCCTGGAGCGAAAAGCACTTATAAAATGCTCTTTGGCTTTGTCCAGATCCTGGGGATGAATAAATTCGTAGAATGAACGTCCCAGCATTTCATCGCTTTCGTAGCCCAGCATGCTGTAGCAGGAAGGGGTAATGTATTCATAATCTCCAACTACATTCACCTGACCGATCATGTCTATCATGTTATCAGTTAAACGACGCAGATTCGCTTCGCTATCATGTAAAGCTTCCGTAGCTTTTTTCTGTTCGGTAATATCCTGTATCTGCACCAAATATCCTTCAAAGCTTCCGTCTGGGTACCTGAGTGGACTTATATAGTATTTAATAAAGGATTTGCCGGTTTTCAGGGTTTTAAAGGCACCGGCATTTCTTATCTTATCAAAGTCCACTTCTTCTTCATAGCTTAATATAGCAAGATTGTTCAATACGTCTTCATCAGCCGGGTTGAAATGTCTATCTGCAAAAAGGTTAAAATGCTTAATATCATCAATTCCATCAATGCCAAATATATCAGTCATTGCCATATTGACATTCTGCAACTGTCCTTTAGGGTCATAGACCGCAATGCCTATAGGAGATTGATGGAAAATGCTCCTGAACTTCTCTTCACTTATGCGCAATGCTTCCTGGGCCCTTTTTCGTTGAGTTATATCGATAAAAGTACCTACTACTCCGATAAACTCCTGATCCGAATTTGAAAGCGGAGCTTTATTAAAAATAACATCATTCCGGTTTCCATCGGCATTTTGAAATTCCCACTCATAAGTCTGAATACCTGCATTGGAAAGCAGATCAAGATCCATGGCGCGATATTTGGAAGCGAGATCTTCAGGCAGCACTTTGAACAGCGACTGGCCCAATATATCCTTGCGGGCCACACCAAGAGCAGTTTCAAAAGCTTTTAGACACCAATAATATCTTGGTAAAACCAAGCTTTAAGTTCCCCAATGAATTAACTCAAATAAGCCCAAGCAGTGCCATTGACAAGTCGCTATACGAAGCAGAAGCCTCAATGAATGGATTTGAGCAGGAGGTAATCATGAATATTGCATCTCTTGAAAATGTGGTGTTCTGGCACCGAAATGTTGAGAAACGTGGATTTGCCTTAAACGGATTTGAAAGCAACCATTATCCC
>CAZBKS010000232.1:0-4455 GCA_964492475.1 uncultured Syntrophomonas sp.
CAGATAACAATCATTGGCCCGGTTATCAACATTATTCCAACCCTGGGTGAAGAACTTGGCTGGAGAGGATATCTGCTTCCCAAATTACGCATGCTTTTATCTGACCGGGCTGCCTTGGTCATTACCGGTATTATACATGGCATGTGGCATATACCGGTTATTGTGATGGGGCATAATTACGGAACCAGCTATATGGGTTATCCATGGCTGGGGATTTTGGCCATGATTGTGTTCATTGTTTGGCTGGGAGTTATAGAAGGCTATATATCAATCAAAATGGAAAGCGTAATACCTGCCGCCATGATTCATTCGGCGGTGAATGCCGGCGCGGCGCTCCCAATTCTTCTGGTACAAGGCGGGTATAATCCTATACTCGGCCCGGCTATTACCGGTCTTATCGGAGGACTGCCGTTTGCTGTTTTAGCTGCAGTATTACTGATAAAGGCAGGCAATAAACGTTCTTAAGTAAAAACGTTTGTACCATATACCGGGGTATCACCATAAAGGCACCAATAAACTAATATGCCATAAGTGCCGTTCTAATTAGGCATCATCACTTTTTTCATTTCAAATGAACATAGTGAGGCATAACCTTGTTTATAAAATGACTGATGGGATATTTATGCAAATCATTATCCATATACATTTTCGGTGCCTTAGAAGGAGGCGGGCATCTTTTATGTGTTTATCGGCAGTTGTATTAATAATTTGCGAAAATACTTGCAAAAAACCTAATGAATAATATAATATATGTTATATAATGCATGTTATATAACATATATTGAACAGGGGGTGGCGTTGCTATGGGACCCAAGATTAGATTTACCAAAGACCAAATAATTGATGCAGCCTTGGAAATAGCCAAGACAGAAGGAATAGACAATATAACCATGAGAAAAATCGCCGAAAAAATGGGCAGCTCGGTAGCTCCCATCTATGTAAATTTTAAGAACATTGATGAATTGATTGAAGCTGTAATAGAGAGGATTGCAATTATTAGTCAACAACTTTTAATCGAAGAAAGTACCGGAAACCCATTTAATGATATAGGCAGGGCAAGTCTGAGGTTTGCCATGGAATACAGCGTGCTTTTCAGAGATTTGGTTATGAAAAATACAGACTACATGCAGGACTACGATGATAAAATGGTACCTGAATTAATTAAAGAGATGCAAAGAGATCCGGAACTGGAAGGGTTCACGGTGGATGAGTTAAAAACCATATTACTAAAAATGAGGATATTCCAGTTAGGAATTTCGGTAATGGCTGCCAACGGTTTACTTCCCCAAGAATGTGAAATGCGGGATTTAATGGACATATTATCAAGCGCAGCCAATGATGTGATAATATCAGCCAGGCTGAACAAGAAGGAAATTTAGATGATATTGACTTTGAATGTGGCCCGATGTCTCTAATACTAATAATAATTAACTGAAGATAATGAGCATCCTGGCAGTTGGCAAAACAATTACGAGGTGGAACACATGTTGAATGAAAAGGAATTAAAGGAATATGCGAACCTTATGTGCTCCAGATTTTTAGAAGACCCCGGCGTTATGGTTCAATTAAGGGGTTTAAAACGTGCTGAAATGCTGTTTTATTTGGGTTGCGAAGGTCAAATAAAAGCTTTTGACCAACAAAATGCTGTACATGTTTTAGAAAATGGGCAAGGATTGTTGATCGGATATTCATCCAATTCGTTACCTGATGAGCCATTGTTGGAAGTGTTTCAGCAAGCATCATTAGAATTAATGGAAGTCGCTTCCGAAGACGAGTTGCTATTGATGCAAAATAATGCATTGCTGGTAAACAAAATTACAACACCTGATTGGTATAAGCAATATTATATTGGAGAAGTATACCATATATTGGTTGTAGTAATTAATAAATCCTTGCAAGGAACAGGTGCTTTAAGAAGCCTCCTGATGCCCGTGATAAATGAATGTGAAGAAAAAAAGATACCAATAATTTTACAAACCCACAATTCCGATAATGTTCCAATTTATCAACATTATGGTTTTAAATTAATAGAATCACATTTTTCCGAAGAGATTGAATTAAATTGTTTTTGCATGGCATATCGCAGCCGGGAAAAGGATGTTTAAAAAGAGATCCGCAAGCTTGATCTGCCCAGGAAAAGAATAGGGGTAGCCTTTTTTTCAACAATTTTTGACTAGAGCTTAACCGGAATGCTATATTTCGGCAAATTATAAAGACAAGAGCGCAGTTGGGGCTTCAAAACCGCCTAAAACTCGCTAATATCCACATATTCCCGCGAAATTTGGATATGGATTTGCACAAAGAGTGCATGATAAACTGAGATGAGTAGATGTCTTTATTTCGCCCGGGCCCTGCTGGCTTTTAGCGTGGTAAATATTGGTAATATTTAGAGATGAAAGAGGTGTATTTATGAATTTCAAGCTTTCGGAAGAACAGGAACTGATCAGGTCAAATGTCCGCGAGTTCGCTTTGAAGTACATAGAACCCGTGGCCGCGGAAATCGATGCAAACAGCCGTCAACCTGTCGAAGTATTTGAGAAGCTGGCAGAACTTGGCATGATGGGCATTTCTTATCCCACCGAATACGGCGGTGGCGGAACAGAATTCCTTACCACCATGATCGTTACCGAAGAATTGGCCAGGTCCTGTGCTAGTACGGGTTTTCTCCATGGATACAGCTATGGCCTGATTGGACATCCCATACTTACTTTCGGCAACGAGGAACAGAAGCAAAAGTGGATGCCCGGCCTGGCAGCCGGCAAGATTGTAGGAGCCTTTGCCCTGACGGAACCGGGAGCGGGGACCGATGTCAGCGCGGCCACCAGCACAGCTGTAAAAAATGGCAATGAATATATCTTGAATGGAAGCAAGACTTTTATTACCAATGCGATTATTGCTGATGTCTTCGTAGCTTTTGCCTACACCGACCGCGCGGCCGGCACCAAAGGAATGAGCTGCTTCCTAATTCCCAAAGGAACCCCGGGTCTTAGTTTGGGCTACCATTTTGAAAAGATGGGGGTTAGAGGCTCCCAGACCTCTGAAGTGGTGTTCAAAGACTGTGCTGTACCGGCTGACTGCATGCTGGGCAAAGAGGGAGACGGTTTCAAGATCGCCATGAGCGCGCTTGATGTTGGGCGTATAGGTATTGCTGCCATGTCTACCGGCATCGCTCAGGGCTGCTTGGATGAATCAGTCAAGTATTCCAAAGAACGGGTCCAGTTTAAGAGGCCTATCGCCAGTCAACAAGCTATTCAGTGGTTTATCGCCGACATGGCCGTTGATATTGATGCAGCCCGTTATTTTTATATGAACGCCGCCTGGACGAAAGACCAGGGCAAACCATTCAGCCTGGCTGCCTCCAAGGCCAAGCTGTTCTGTTCAGAATGCGCCGCCCGGCACAGTACCAAAGCAGTGCAGATTCAAGGCGGCTACGGTTTCATGAAGGGGGCCAAGGTTGAACGCTTCTACCGCGATGTCAAATTAGCTGAAATCGGTGAAGGCACGTCCGAAGCTCAGCGCATGATTATTGCAGGTTCGGTCCTTCGCTAGTTTATATTCTTAGTTAAGCCTGTTTAATATGCATTTCTTTCTTAATCTATTGCGGGTATGGTATTATCCATGCCTTCAGTATTTATTTCTTAGCATCTTTTCATAATTTTCCAATCCATATATATGTATAGCATTTATGCCCAATAATGACTTACTAGCGGTAGCTGAATAGAGCAAGAGATACTGTCGTCTAAGAGGCCTTTCGTTAATGGTTTTGACTGCTTAGGCAGGAACCTTCAGAACGTTGCTGGTAGATTAAGTTGACGGGCGAATAGTGCTTCATTACATGAGCTTGTTTTGTGTAAGGGTTGGTATCCCCTGGAGAGCAAGAATGGACAATAACAATAAAGGAGGAGGTAATCTATGAGTAGTGGAAAAGTTGTAGCAGGTACCAAAATTCCCTGTAGAGTTAGCCGGACACTTGATGTGGGGGACTTTTCCATGTTGCACCAGCTCACCTGGTTCAATATGGCTGTCCACAGCAATTCAGAGTATGCCAAGAATACCTGGTTTAAGGAACGTTCCCTGGCTGCTCCGGTAATATTTGTAGTTGCAGATGGTCTGGTCCATCATGCCGACACAGTAGCCTATCTGTTGGAACAAGATGGATATGAAATCTATGCTTATGTCGGAATCGATAATGTAAAAATCACAACCCCGGTCCTTTTTGGTGATACCCTTACAGCAGACGCAGAAGTAGTTGATTTTCGTACTACTAAAAATCCCAATATGAACTTACTTATTTACAAAAACAAATGTTTTAATCAGCGCGGTCAGCAGGTTATTGAGTACCAAACCACAATGATGGCTAAGAAAAAGGAGTAGAGTCGGGTTGTCTTGGAATAAACCAATAAAGACCCCAAAAGGGGTCTTTATTGGTTTAATAATCTACCACATTCGTCAAAT
>CAZBKS010000233.1:0-4425 GCA_964492475.1 uncultured Syntrophomonas sp.
TCAGCGGGTTTGCCAAAAAGTTAAAAGACCAGCCAGATGGTTATGGTCGTTTAAAACAAATGGTATCACCCTTCATCTTGCGCAGGTTAAAAAGCGATAAGAGTATCATAGCTGACCTGCCCGAGAAGATAGAAATGAAAAGCTACTCCCACCTTAGTAAAAAACAAGCGGCACTATATATGGCCCTGGTCAAAGATCTGCAAAAAAAGCTGGAGGCCAGCGAAGGAATGGAAAGAAAAGGGCTGGTCCTGGCCTCATTGGTGAAATTCAAGCAGATTTGCAACCATCCCGATCAGTACCTGGGGCAGGATACCTACCTGGCCAAAGAGAGCGGCAAATATGAGCGACTGCGGGAAATATGTGAAACCATCTATGCCAAAAGGGAACGGGTTATAGTATTTACCCAGTTTAGAGAAATCACCCATCATCTGGCGGACTTCCTGCAGACAGTATTCCACCATGAGGGATTAATCCTCCATGGTGGAACCCCGGTAGCCAAACGCAAAGATATTGTTGCCCAATTTCAGGGTCCGGAGTATGTGCCCTTTATAGTATTATCCATCAAAGCCGGCGGGGTAGGCTTAAACCTTACCGCTGCCAACCATGTCATCCACTTCGACCGCTGGTGGAATCCTGCGGTAGAAAACCAGGCCACCGACCGAGCCTTCCGCATCGGTCAGCAGAAAAATGTTTTGGTGCACAAGCTTATAACCAGTGGTACCATAGAAGAGAAAATCGACTTGATGATTGAAGAAAAAATCCAAATGACTCAGGAAATCATTCCAGATATGAATGAATCCTGGATTACCGAACTGGACAACCAGCAGCTATTGGACCTTTTCCGGCTTACCATTTAGCCAGGAGGAAGTATTATGTATGATGACTACTACTATAAATATGTGTCCAAGGTTGAAAAAGAAAAGATGGCCCAGGAGACCATAGCTAAGATGAAAAAGAAAGGAACCGGGGAACTGCTCCCGGTTACAATAAGCGGTCGCCAACTGAGTTCAACCTGGTGGGGAAAAGCCTGGAACAAAAATCTGGAACGCTATTCCGACTACTCCAGCCGCATTGGTCGAGGACGCAGCTATGTACGCAACGGGGCGGTACTGGATCTTCATATTCAACCCGGCCATATCCAAGCCCTGGTACAGGGCAGTGTCAGAAAACCGTATAAAGTGGAAATTTCCATCCAACCACTGCTGCCCGCACGCTGGGAAGAGATACGCATAGCCTGCGAGGGGCAAATTGACTCCCTGCAGGAATTGATCGACGGGAAATTTCCGCCCCAACTTTCAGAATTGTTTACCGCCCAGGGCAGCGGTCTCTTTCCCACCCCCAGGGAAATATCCTTTACCTGTTCCTGCCCGGATTGGGCGGTGATGTGTAAACATGTAGCCGCAGTCCTGTATGGAGTTGGAGCCCGATTGGATGAAGACCCCACTCTGTTTTTTACCCTGAGGGCGGTGCATATCCATGATCTTATAAGCAGTGCAGTTCAAAGCCGGACCCAAACCATGCTGAGTAAATCTGGGGCCAAGAGCCGTCGTATCCTGGAAGATGCAGATATAGCAGGCATGTTCGGAGTTGAGGTAGAAGCAGTGTTGGAAGATGCCCATGATCATGTCAATTAATCTAACCATAACGACATTATTTTACCTGGTAATAAGACTCATTAATATTTTTGTATGATAATGTAATTTTACCGGAAATTAAAAGGGAATATTTTACACAGTGGAGAAATATTTTAATTATTAGGCTGTTATGTCGGAATATAGGTGCATTTTTTATAGATGAGATGCTGCTAATGTTTATAACCAACTATTCCTGCTGAGTTGTGAGCTTTGCGCATGTGGCTAATAATGGGTATATGAACGATTAAAGTGGAATTTCTTATTATTTATATTAGGCGGTGTTAAAATATGCAGAAAATTCACTATAGAACAAACGATAATGAACTTGATACCGCTGTTTTTATAAATATGGCAAATCAAGTATGGGCGGGCAATTATCATCAACAATATACGAAAGAAGCATTAGAAAAGACAATAAATACAACCGCTTGGGATAATGAAAAATTGGTAGGTTGTGTCAGAGTATTAACTGATGGCTATTTCTTTGGTACTATAACAGAAATTCTTGTTTTACCTGAATATCAAAAGCAAGGGATCGGAGAAAAACTAATGTCATTTGCATTTGAAACATCGCCAACTTCCTTGTTTTTTGGAGCGCAACCGGAAGCCATAGCTTTTTATGAAAAAATCGGTTATGAAAAATCACTCCAATCGTTTAGTAAAAAGAAACCGCGAAAACAATAATTTTCGCAGTATGAGCATAATGAGAAGCGTACAAGTTCTGGTTTAGCAGAGGGATTATAAAACCAACCCAAAGGAGCAAAGAATGGATTTTAATATAAATACTTGGATGACAGGATTTTTAGGCGAGTCGAAAGCTCTGTTCGATTCTCGCCTGCTGTTTGCCGGGCTTCAGGGAAGTTATGGACGGGACGAAGCAACAGCCGGCAGCGACGTTGACGTGGTTGTCATACTGGATCAGGTGACTCCGGGAGATCTGAAAGCCTACGGCGCTATGCTGGACACACTTCCGAACCGGGAGAAGGTGTGTGGATTTATCTCCGGGCGACAGGAGCTACTGAATTGGGAACGCTCCGATCTGTTCCAATTTTATCATGACACCACGCCAGTTTTCGGAAGCATTGATTTTCTGATGCCGCAAATCAATCAGGAGGATATTTACCGCACCATACGCATCGGGGCCTGCAACATCTACCACCTGTGCGGCCATAACATGGTGCATGAAAAAGACGCGGATATATTGAAAAACCTTTATAAATCAGCTGCTTTTACCGTGCAGGCAGTCTATTTCGAAAAAACAGGTGCCTACATAAAGCAAAGGTCGGAGCTGATCCCCTTGCTGCAACCCCAGGAACGGGAGATTTTGCAGACCTTCATCAACCTTAAGCAGCAGCCGAATATGGCGCAGACTGAGTTTGACCGGTTTTCCGATCTGCTGTTCAATTGGGCAGCGGGGTTGCTTATTGAGTACAAGACTGAGTGAAATTGAACGAGAATCAGGAATTCAATTAGACAGCACGAAGGGAATAATCAAAATGGAAAACTGGTTTACACTCGATTAAATTGATACAGATACTCATTGACAGTCATTTTAAGAGTTGGTGCTTGGCACCTTGACCGAGATCGGAGGGACACTATGAAAAAAGTAATAATAACTGTCATGAAGACAGCGTGCTATAAAGACTTAATTGAGAAATATGAAAATCCAGTCACACATCCTTGCGATATGGTTGAGGGCCAAGTGTTTATTGCTAATGGCTGGCAGAAGCCTGAGGGCTTTTGTGATAGCGCTTGGGACAGTGTATCCTCATTTGTGATGACTCTTGCTCATGGTGGTGAGGATTTTTACGATGGTTGGATGAAGAACAAGAAGTCGGCTATGATTTCTTGCAATGATGGATTCCGTCCGGTTAGCTTTCTATTAGAGACGATGGAAGAGGATGCGGAGGGATGAGTTATGGCATTTGATTATAAGAAAGAATACAAGGAATTTTACCTGCCTAAGAACAAGCCTTCCATAGTCGAAGTGCCAGAGATGAATTATATAGCTGTTCGTGGCAAAGGAGATCCAAATGCAGAGGGTAGCGAGTATAAAGCATCAATCGGATTACTTTATGGTATTGCATTTACAATTAAAATGAGCAAGAAGGGCGATCATCAAATCGATGGATATTTTGATTTTGTTGTTCCGCCACTTGAAGGCTTCTGGTGGCAGAATGATATTGAAGGAGTTGATTATGCCCACAAGGAGAATTTCAATTTCATCTCAGTTATCCGTTTACCGAATTTTGTAACCAAGGAAGAGTTTGATTGGGCCATTGAAGAGGCCACTAAGAAGAAGAAAACGGATTTTTCGAAGGTGGAATTTTTTACATATGATGAAGGCCTGTGTGTGCAGTGTATGCATGTGGGTGCATATGATGACGAACCCGCTACAGTCTCCCTGATGCATGATTATATGGCTAACGAAGGCTATGAGCTTGATATCACTGATGAAAGGTTACATCATGAAATTTATTTGAGCGATGCAAGAAAAGTGAAACCCGAAAATCTAAAAACTGTTATCAGGCATCCAATACGGAGGAAATAGTTTTGCAGAAGCATTTGAGGGTTGGCAAAGCTTGATATCTAAATCAAAGAAACGCCTCCATATCTAATGACTAATATACTTATTGTTTACATTGGCTCTCATAGTGAAATAGAGCCGAACATCCCATAAGGGAAAGTAGACTCTATCACCTACAAGTCGGTCGCTATTGGGCTTCAGATCCCCTACAGCTCCTATTAGTTTATATCACAATATCTGGAATATGACAACGGCACCGGCACT
>CAZBKS010000234.1:0-4414 GCA_964492475.1 uncultured Syntrophomonas sp.
ACTGATCAGCCGAACCATACCGTCCTCCATGAAGAAGGCGATATTTTCATCATCCGGGTAGAAGATGAGAGCAGCGAAGAGATACCTTATATGATAATCGGGAAGAAAGGTTAGCTTATATGTATCTGGCTATAGATATAGGAACATCATATACCAAGATCGCCGGTATGTTAGAAGGAGAATGGGTGGATTTAAACCCGGAGAAACTGATTATTCCTACTGCAGCAGCCTATTTGCCATCAACCGGCCAGATTTATTTTGGGAATTTGGCACTGCGCCTGGATGATCCTGGAGCAGAAAAGGTCTTCTTTTTTAAACTGAATTTGAAAAGGAATACCCATTTCCAATTAGGCCCATTTACGCTGGGGGAAGTGATTAAAGGATTCTTGTCTTTTTTGTTTATCGAATATCTGGAAGGCAAGGCTCCTCCGGTAAAAACTCTCGCCCTGTCAATACCCAATTATTTTGGCCTTAAATCCAGACAAATACTGCATGACGCAGCCAGACAGGTTTTTGGTCTTGACCAGATCTATTTGGTACCCGAACCTCTAGCGGGACTGATCGCTTATAATACCCTTGATAAAATACAGCCCTTGGAAGGTACGGTTCTAAGCATAGATGTGGGAGGAGGAACCACCGACTTCAGCTTTTTGGATGCAGTCGGTGATCGGCAGGAGTTTATTTTAGAAGCTCAATTCCAAATTGGCTATGATGCTTTTTCCGGTTCAGAACTTGATCACGCCATCATAAGAAATATCTTCATACCCCTGTACCAGATGCAAACCGGGCACAATATACCGGAAAAATATATAACTGGCAAATCACTGGTGCCGAAAGACCGTCAGCTTTATAACTACTGGCTGGTGGAAGCAGAGAAATTTAAACTGGAAGTAAGCAGAAATGGCTCTGCAGCCTTGTATCTCAGCGATTTTTATAAAGGTGGGTCAATTTCATCCTATTTGGACCAGAGTATGTTTCTCGCCTACCTGGAGCCGGTATATCGGAGACTCCAGGTATACTGTCAAAACCTGCTAAGAGATCGGGCGACCCGGTTGGGTCTGGCTGATAGTGATTCCTGGCATATAGACAGCGTCCTTCTTCAAGGTGGAGGTGCTCTGGCTCCAGGAGTTAAGCAGATCATTTCCGAGTGTTTTCCTGGCCTGCCGGTGATCTTATCTGATTCCATGGACATGGTGGCTCGAGGATTATGCTGCTGGATCAACCATTATACTCAAAAACACAACAACCTCAAGGCAATATATCCTTTCGATTTCTATCGGGAAATATATGATAGCAGTGAAGATCAGACGAAGCTGGAAAGAATTCCATTTGATACGGCTAATCTCGAACTGGACATATTAGGCAGGTATAAGATATTATCCTTTTCTCCTCCGCCCTATGTAAGTGCAAACCCGGAAAGTGAGAGATCCCTGAAAATATATGAGGTAGCACAGGGCGAAGCCACAAGCACTCAGGAACGTTTCCTGGGGATGGAACCAGTTCTGGATGTTAGATGGCCGGAAAGCAAACTGCCTGCCCATATAAATATTCTTTTGGATTTAAATCTTTGCAGATTGGAAACCGATTTTGAAACAGTCGTCCCAACATCAGCTGATAAAAGTCCATCCATTTTTCGCAATTTATCATCGAGGCAGTTGGACGCTCTTAAGCTAATAGAGAATTATAAATACATTAATCCTGATCTTATCAATGATTTTTCTGCCCATCTTGATGAGCAGAAGCACTATGCCCATTCCCCTTATGATAATCATGCTCAAACCGTGCGCTATAAACTTTTATGTCTGCTGCAAATTCTTGACAGTAAATAGACAGAACTAATTCAGAAGGAGTGTTTTTGGAATGATCAATACTTTTGCTGTTCACCCGGCCGCATCGAAATACCTGATTGCCCGGGCGGTATGCGAACTGCCAGAGGTGAAATCTGCCTATCAAAACGGACGAATCTTTATCGGTCATGGAACCACCAACCTGGCCATAGCCGAACATCTGCTTAATCTAAAAATTGACAATCCAAGCTCCTGCGTATCAGGAGTAATCACCCAGCAGGCTTCCTGCGCCACTGACAGTCAATCACGCTGTGCCCCCTGGTGCATAGAGAAAGGCCGTGTATTGGAAGTGGACTGGCTGGAATTTCTGAACTCTTTCACCGGCGGTGATATATTTATTAAGGGTGCCAATGCCATAGATCCTCATGGTAATGCGGGTATTTTATTGGGAGACCCCCAGGGGGGAACTATAGGAAAATCTATCGGTATTTTAAAGGCCAGGGGTATAAAGATTATTATCCCGGTTGGTCTGGAAAAAATGATCACCTCCTGCCAGGCGGCGGAGAAGGTAATGGGAATTGAGAAAACCGCACAATTAATAGGGATGAAAACAGGCTATATATGCCTATCGGGAGCCACTATAATCACTGAGATAGAGAGCCTTAAAATACTGCTGGACATTGAGGCTGTGCAAGTGGCTGCAGGAGGAGTAGGAGGTATGGAAGGTTCAGTTGTCCTGGCAGCCAGATATAAAAACGACGAAACCACCTTTAAACTTTTGCAGATGATTAAGGAGGCTAATCGAACTCCTCGTTTAAATATTAACAAAAAGAAATGTAACAACTGCGATCATCCCTGTTATTTTATTGATAAAGGGGTATAGGTAAAAAGTATAAGTGGGAGAAAAAATACCATTTGTATATATTGGAGGAATGGAAATGTACGTAAGCCATATTAAAGAGATACCCGGACAGGAAGTCAATAATCCAGGAGCAGCTTTAAATGTTGTTAAGCAGGTACTAGTAGGGCCAGCACAAGGCTGGCGGGGATGGGTGATGCGTTCCTTCACAGTAACCGCCGGGGGTTATACTCCGCTGCATACTCATCCCTGGCCCCATATCAACTATATTATCAGTGGCAAAGGAACATTATTTCTTGATGGGCAGGATTACGAGGTACAGGTCGGCTCGGTAGCTTATATACCAGATAATGTCGAGCACCAGTTCAAAAACAACAGCACTGAAGACTTGGCCTTTATTTGTATCGTTCCTGAAGAGGGGGATAAATAGAAATCCTGGGGTCAGGCACTAACTTACTAACTTATTACTGGATGTCTCAGATTAATAAGTTAGTAAGTTAGTGCCTGACCCCATAACAACTGGGCTATTTACCTCTCAAGCGGGAAAACCATGATTTCGGTCTTCCTTCCTGTTCGGCTTTCCACAAACTTAAGAACTCGGCAATAGTTTTTTCCCTTTCTTCGTTGCGCTGGTCCAGCTTTTTTTCCATCCTCTCCAGTCTTTGTTCCATTTTCTTATTCTGTTCGAAAAGGGCCTGATTTTGGTCCATTATTTTAGAAGCTATGGACAATATTTCGGTCAAATCGAGGTTTGATTGAGGTCGGGAAGTCTGCAAAGCGGTCTCGCCAGGAACACTCTTATCTTCGGTGTTTTCCAGGGCCATTCTAATCGCGGTAGTATTTAATCCCTTTTCTTTAAGCTGTAAAACCAGACGCAGAGTATCGACATCTCTTTCACTGTAAAGCCGGTCGCCGCGTTCATCCCTTTTTATTTTTAACCTGAGGGTATTTTCCAGATACCTGAGGGTATGCTGTTCGATTGCCAGCATTTCAGATACCTCACCAATTTTATAAAATATTTCGTTCACCTGTAACCTTTCCCGCTTTCATTTCATAAATTGTTATCAGGTAAATAAATAAAGTTAAATCCCCGGTAATATCAAATTTGTAACCTTAGAAACATTTGTCAGGTACTAAGTTTTCCATCGAAACTTACAAGTTCACAATTAATTTAACAATTAATTTAACAATTAACTTTATTGTTCACCTGTGACTTTCCCTTCCAAATCTATATGCTCGCATTTATATTTTTAGTATAAATATGGAGCAAAGCCGCCTACCGGCCGGCTTTTTTTTTGCCCAGATGACACAGTTCATTAGACGCGCCCATGCCCGGGCGCACTTTGCAAAAAGGCCTCCCGAATGGGAGGCTTCAGGGTGTCAAAAGAGTTGACACCCTGCCAGAGCGAGCAAAAAAGGTTAAGAGCAAGGCAATCAGAAAGCCCGTGATTGAAACGTACGTGAGGTACGTTGATTGAACGGGCTTTCTGAGTTAACGCAACTATTAGCCTTTTTTGACGGTCTGAGGCCTCCCGGATGGGAGGCCTTTACAGATAACTCCAGTAGTATTAATAGTCGAATGATTCCAGAGGAATTTCCAGGGCTGATCTGTCTCCCAATTCGACAATATCAGTTAATAACCAGACATTAGGCACTACATTCAGCAGATAATACCGGGCTGACAACACTTTGCCGGTATAGAAATTATAATCGTAATGTTCCGGCCATAATTCATTGATTTTCTGGGCTGCCAGTAAATCCTGATATA